>CAIQQM010000037.1 GCA_903873945.1 uncultured Verrucomicrobiota bacterium | reverse complement strand
TGGTTCCTCTTCTGACCGCCCTCATACCCTATCTGGTCTTGTTAAGGACTTGGGCCAGATTGAACAGAGGCAGGTACATGGCGATGACCATGGTGCCGATGATGGCCGCCAGGAAAATGATCATCACCGGCTCAATGATGGCCGTAAACCGCGTGACCGCGTCGTCGAGATCTTCGATGTAGTATTCAGTCAGGTTTCCCAGCACCTCGGGCAAACTGCCGGTGGCCTCCCCAGCCTGGATGTTTCCGGCGATGATGGGGGGAAAGGTCTTCTCCCGCCGGAACGCTTCCGACAGGCTCACACCGCTGGCCTGGATCGCGCTCTTAATGCGTTCGAGCGCCTCGGTGAAGACCACATTGCCGGCGACCTTCTGGCAGAGATGGAGCTGCTTGGGCATGGTCACGTTGGCGGTGGAGAACTGGTGGAGCAATTGCAGGACGCGAAGGCAGGCGCCCTTGGCAACCAGTTCACGGATGATGAAAACCTTGAGCAGAAAACGCTGGAGCCGCTTGTTCGCCAGAATGACCTTCCGCTGCATGAACAGAAACACCGGGACGGAGAAGACCCCGATCACGACCAGCGGGCTGCTGCGCAGGATTTCGGAAACCTTCACGATGGCGCGCGTGACCAAGGGGAGTTGAACTCCGGTGCCCTTGTAGAGGGTCGCCAGCGCCGGCACTGCCAGCAGGGAGAAGATCATCACGGCGATCAGGGCGATCACGAGCACGATGGCCGGATAAATGGACGCGTTCTTGACCTTGCGCAGCACTTTGTCGGTTCGCTTCAGGGCTTTGGCCCGCTCCCGAAGCGCAACCGGCAGCTGGCCGGAAGTCTCCGAAGCCTGCACGATGGCCACATAAACATCATCAAAGGCCTCCGGGTGGTTCGCCAGCGCCTGGGAGATGCTCTCGCCGTCAGTGATGCGGCGGCGCACGTCGGTGATGATTTTGCGAAACCGCTCCTTGGGCGTGGACTCAGCCAGAATCTGAAACGCGTTGGCGGTGTTGACCTTGGTGGCCACCATGAGGGCGAGGTTGTTGGAAAAGGTTGCGAGTTCGCGTTTGCTGGCGGGGTTCCCGATCTCCAAGCGCCCCTTCTTCAACGCCTCGAGAAACGGACTGGGGCGCTGCTCGATCGCAATGACCTTGCACTTTTCCCGCTGCATCTGGGCGTAGACCTTGGCCTGGCTGGTGGCCGAAACCAGCCGCTTGGAAATCTGCTGGGCTTCGTCCCTAACAGTGACGAGATAGGAATTGAGAATCATGTGGCTCTGTTGCTTGCGGTTATTGGCGTGTGGACACAACTCGGCAGGTCAAGTCGTGCAGGAAGACCAGCCGGCAGCCGATGACGCTCTTTTCCATCAGGCTGCGTTCTGCGGCCGAGAGATCGCTGTAGAGCAAATCGTCGCGCAGTTTGTCCCGCAGGTTCTGGTCCAGGATGTATTCCCGCACGGCGGGAAGCTCTTCCGGGCCGAATTCGGTGCGCCACAAGGACGACACTTGCGCCTGGGCGGCGGCCACTTCCTTGGGCGGGCGCGTCACGGCCGGGCTGGATTCCGGCTGGTTGCGCCTGCGCTCCCAAGCCTTCACTTGATCCTCCTTGGGACGGTGCGCGGCGGCGTAGTCGTTGACGAAGCTCTCGCCGTAGAGCGCTTTGACAAAGGAAAGGGATTCGGCGTCG
>CAIQQM010000036.1 GCA_903873945.1 uncultured Verrucomicrobiota bacterium | reverse complement strand
TGCTTTTCTCGCCACGGTCCGCCTCTCGCAGTACCCGGATCTTGTCTTCCGTCGTATATCGTTTGCCTTTCATTGTCTGGTCCTTTCGTCCGGCCCAGACTAACACTGCAAGTGGCCCGAAAAAGCGAAGTCACGTCAGTGAACATCGCGAGAACGCCACCCCTTCAATCTCCACCAGCAGTTCCGGCCGGCACACATCCGCTACGGCGTAAATCGCGGGCACCGGCCCGAAGCGCCGCTCGCAGATGGCTTTGCACTTCGCAAAATCATCCGGTTTCTTGAGGTAGATTCGAACCTTGGCCATGTCTCGTAGCGATGCGCCAGCTCCGTTCAGGCCATGCAACGCGAAATTCTCCGCCGCGATTAGCCGTTCGATGTTCTCGATCGCCTGCTCGGTCTGCTTCTCAATGTCGTTCGGATGCCGGCTTTCCGCATTAACGATGCTGGCGGTGCCTGAGACCCACGTTGTTACATAATTATCGAGCACAAGCGCCATGGCCCGTGTAAACTTCGGGCTTTGGTTCGAGAATCTCGGATGGTAGGCGTAGGCTGGCGTTTGCTGCGGGTTCTCCAGCGGCACCAGGAAAGCCCCGTTGCGCTTGGTTTCCAGCGCCACGCAGCTCGTTACCAGGCCCTCGCCCGACATTCCGATGCCGGTGCTGGCGGGGTACACCCCTCGCGGCGCATTCGCGCTTACCAGCAAAGGGCAGAAATGGATATCCTGGTAAAAATCTGCGCGCGCGCGATTCAGCTCTTGGTATCGGCGAGTGTCCCCTTCCGGCTCCGTGATTCCGCCCAGATAGAACCAGGTGCGGACGATGTTCTCGAACCCGCTCCCGGCTAGGACCAACACCGCCCTTATTTGCGCCAGCGCATCCATTGATTGGACATAAACGCCTCTCAGGTTCGCAGTTGGCCGGATTCCGGCGCAATAAATCCAGCGAACGCCGTCATAGCTCACTGCCAGCGTTTCCGGGCCAAACCGTTCGATCCGGACCGATTCGCCGCCAATCCCCCACGCCTCGATGGCCAGCGCCGCGCCGCAGCAAGGTGGCTGCAGCACATAATTGGTTATGGGAAGTTTCGACCCGTAATATCCCGCTAAGATAAGCTGAATTTCTGCTGATTCCGCTGAATTGCGCAGAAAAATTGTTTGCACGGTGATCGTCATCCCCCTCCGCTGCGCCACGATTGACTGCATGACGGAAAGAGCCTCCCTGGCTTGTTTGCGAAAGGAGCCTCGCCCCTTTGGCGTAATCATAATGGCGACTCGCACGGAGTCTGCCAGGTCTACGAATGAGCATTCGGCACTACCCGATAGATTGGATCGGTCCGTGGCTCTAACCATACGAGGGAGGTGCCGCGTGAAACGCAAACGGGATCCACGAAACACTTTCGAAATTTACTTGTGCCTGTGCGCGCTCAATACAACGGGACATATAATACAGTTTGGATGGGCAACACGACTGCCCGACCCAAGCGACCGGTTGTATTCTTAGATGACATTTATCCGGCGCAGGTTTCATCTTTCTTGAGTTTTCATCCGGGCGCGTGTGGTCCGACACGCAGGCAAAGAACACTGTCAAACTGGAGTGAGGCTGTGAGGGTTATGCCAATCGCCTCAAAACGGTGTCCCGTTGAGCCCAGTCCGAATTCGGTTGGGGATAATCTAGATTGTAGTGCAATCCGCGGCTTTCCGGCCGCTGCAAGGCGCTAACGACGATCAGTTCTGCCACCGTGGCGATATTGCGCAGTTCGAGCAGGTCACTCGTCACTATGAAATCCCAGTAATACTCCTGAATCTCCGCCTGCAAGTTGGCGATGCGTTTTTGGGCGCGCTGCAGCCTTTTGTTGGTGCGTACGATGCCGACATAGTCCCACATGACCCGTCGAATCTCATCCCAATTGTGGGATACCACGACCATTTCATCGGGATTGTGGGCATTGCCCGAATGCCATAGTGGAATTTTGAAACCTGGCCCATGGTTTTGGACGCCCACCGCCCGTTCAGCGGCACGATGGGCGCAGACAAGGGCTTCCAGCAGCGAATTGCTGGCCAAACGGTTTGCTCCGTGCAAGCCTGTGCAAGCTACCCCGCCCACGGCATACAGGCCGGCAATTTCGGTCTCTCCGTCCAGGTTTGTTGACACGCCCCCACATTGGTAATGCGCGGCCGGAACAACCGGAATAGGTTCTTTGGTTATATCGATGCCATAGCCCAGGCACGTCCGATAGATATTTGGAAACCGCTCAATGATAAATTTCGCGGGCCTGTGAGTGATATCGAGCAGAACACAATCCGCCCCGCTCCGTTTCATCTCGCTGTCGATGGCGCGCGCCACAATGTCCCGCGGAGCCAGCGATTTGAGGGGGTGATACCCATCCATAAACTCGACTCCTTCGAGCGTCTTAAGAACCGCCCCTTCACCCCGAACCGCTTCGCTAATGAGAAATGATTTTGCCTTGGGATGGTACAAACAGGTGGGATGGAACTGCACAAACTCCATGTTGGCGACCGCAGCACCTGCGCGGTAAGCCATGGCCACGCCATCACCGGTGGCAATATCCGGATTGGTAGTATAGAGATAAACCTTGCCGCAACCGCCAGTGGCCAGGAGCGTAACGGGAGCGGCAAAGGTTTCAACCTGCCCCGTCTCCTTGTTGAGGACGTACGCCCCTAAACAGTGGTGGTCGCCGACATAACCGAGCTTCTGGCTGGTGATGAGATCGATGGCAAAATGATTTTCAAAAACCGTGATGGTTGGATGCATTGCCACTGCCGCAAGCAACGCGCGCTCAATCTCGCGTCCGGTAATGTCTTTCGCATGCAGGATCCGGCGTTTTGAATGGCCTCCTTCTTTGCCGAGATCCAACTCATGAGCGCCACGTGAGCGTGGGATCTCGCGTTCGGTGAATTGCATGCCCAATTTAATCAACTCGGCAATCCGGGCGGGACCCTCCTGCACAATCGCGCGGACGACGGTTTCCTTGCACAACCCGGCGCCGGCGTCGAGGGTGTCGCGCACATGGAGCCCGAAGGAATCCTCCTTGCTGGTCACGGCAGCGATGCCTCCCTGGGCGTAGTTTGTGTTCGACTCAGCCCGGTCCTTCTTGGTGATGATCGCGACGCGGCCATGCGAGGCGACCTTCAAGGCGAAGGAAAGCCCGGCGATCCCGCTGCCAAGAACAAGGAAGTCGTAATCTTTCATCTCTTGCTTAATTCATCACAGTGCGCGGCTTTTGTCCAATGCGGTGTTTCAGAGTGAGGCGTTGTCAATAAGCCGCGTTTTGCCAACAAAGGCGGCCAGGGCCATGTGTGTGCCGGGAGCAACCTTGGAGGCGGGTGTCAGGCGTTCAGGATCGAAAAACTCCACATAGTCCAGACGTACGGCGGATGCCCGCTCGATGAACTTTCGCAACTCGGATTTCAAGCGAGCCGCTCGAATTGGCGTTGGCGATTTACGCACGGCCGCCCGAATTCTTTGAATCGAATGACGGAGTGTGACCGCCTGCCGGCGCAAGGGGCCCCGGAGGTATTTATTGCGGGAACTCATCGCCAACCCGTCAGGCTCGCGGACCGTCGGCGCAACCACAATCCTGAGTGGAAAATTCAGGTCGCGCACCATCCGCTTTATCACGGAGGCCTGTTGGTAATCTTTTGAGCCAAAAACGGCCAAAGTCGGCCGTACGAGGTTGAACAGCTTGGCGACCACCGTTGTGACTCCGCGAAAATGCATCGGACGCGAGGCGCCTTCCATCCGGCGGGACAAATCCTCCTCGACGACAAAGGTGCTAAAAGGCCCGCGGCTGTTGGCCGGATACATCTGCGCGTTTGTGGGAGCGAATACAACATCCACACCTGACTCCCGGCACAACCTGGCATCCCGCATAAAGTCGCGGGGATAACTTGTAAAATCTTCCCGTGGGCCAAACTGAGCGGGATTAACGTAAATACTGACAACCACCTTGCCATCTTTGCCGGTCAGTCGGCGCGCGCGATGAACCAGGCTCAAATGTCCTGCGTGCAGGCAGCCCATGGTCGGAACGAGACCAACTCGTATTCCCTCGCGTTGCCAGCGTTTGGCCAGACGCTGCATGGCACCCGGCGATTTCACAATTCGCATGGCGGGAAATTGGTGCTGCCAATCCAAATTATCAATCTTATTGTCCTTCGCGTGTCACCGGCGGCGGCGTAGCGTGGGCTTGAACTATGACCGCCGCAGGGTAAGGTCTTGCCAGATGAACCTCGAAGATCATGTGGGGGATATCATTCGCAAAGCGCGGGCGATGTCGAACGTGTCTGCCCGGCCAGCCGCACTGGCGGCGGGGGTGACCGAAACGGACTTGGCGGCACTGGAAGATGCCGGCACGCTTTCCGCGAAAACGAATTTTGCTGCTCTTGCCGGATTGGTCGGGCTGAACCCGGCCAAGCTCGAAACCATTGCAGCCGGTTGGTCGCCGTCAGAAAAGGACCTGGGCGTCTGGCGTGAACTGCGCCGCGTCACGACCACGGCAGGCAGCATGGCTGCCAATTGTTACCTCGCATGGGACGAGGTTTCCCGCGATGCGGCCTTGTTTGACACAGGCTGGGACGCGCAGCCGATTTTCAAAATGATCCGCGAAAACCAGCTTCAGCTCCGGCATGTTTTCATCACCCACGCGCACAAGGACCACGTTGCCGCATTGGGCAAAATCCGCGAGGAATTTCCCAAAGTGCGGCTGCATTCCGGCGCCAAGGATGCGCCGGTGGATCAGCGCAATCGCCCCAACGATTTCATCCATCTCGGCAACTTGCGCGTTACGAACCGCCCCACGCCAGGCCATGCGGAGGACGGCACAACTTACATCATGGGCAATTGGCCGGAGGACGCGCCGCATGTGGCCATCGCGGGCGATGCGATTTTTGCCGGCTCGATCGGACGCGGCAACCAATCGTGGGACATCGTCAGGCAGATGGTTCAGGAACAGATTCTGAGCTTGCCGCCGGAAACGCTAATCTGCCCGGGTCACGGGCCGCTGACGACTGTTGCCGAAGAAAAAGCTCACAATCCCTTCTTTTGATTTTCGGTTGACCCTCCCGGGCCCGGTTGCTAGGTTTCGCAACCCGTTCAATTATCAGGAATTATGCGACACACAATTTCAGTCCTTGTGGAGAATAAATTTGGCGTGCTGACGCGAGTGGCCGGGCTATTCAGCGGCCGCGGTTACAACATCGACACTCTCAACGTGGCACCCACGGCCGATCCGACGGCTTCCCGGATGACCATTGTCACCCGTGGGGACGACGCCACGCTGGACCAAATCGTCAAACAGCTCAACAAGCTGGTGGATGTGATCAAGGTCCAGGATTTTCGCGAAGGCGAATTTGTGGACCGCGAACTTGTGTTGGTGAAAGTGGCGGTTGATTCCAAGACGCGGGCCGAGGTGATGCAGATTGCGGATATCTTTCGCGCCAAGATCGTCGATGTTCAACCGAAGAGCCTGAGCATTGAGGTAACGGGCGAAGAGAGCAAGGTCGAGAAGCTTCTCAACCTGATGAAAAGTTTCGGTGTGATGGATTTGACGCGAACGGGGAAAGTGGCCCTGCCGCGCAAATAAAGCGGGGCCTCCTCGATGAAACGTGATGGGTGAAATGCCCGCGCAGTTCACGAGCCGGGGTCGGACACCCGGGAGGGCACATCGAATGCCGGTTTCAATCCCCTTGACTGGGTCCGGAACGAAGTTAGGATACACGCGAATTCAAAAAGCAACTTACAATTATGGCAATTATTAATTTTGGCGGAACCAGAGAAAAAGTCATCACCCGCAAAGAGTTCCCGATGGCAAAGGCCCGGCAGGTGCTCAAGAACGAAACCATCGCCGTGATTGGTTACGGCGTGCAGGGGCCGGCCCAGTCGCTGAACCTGCGGGACAATGGTTTTAAGGTGATTATCGGCCAGGCCAGCGCATTCAAGCGCGACTGGGACCGGGCGGTGCGCGACGGTTGGGTGCCGGGCAAGACCCTGTTTGAGATCGACGAAGCGGTGCGCCGGGGCACGATCATCCAAATGCTGGTCTCAGACGCCGCGCAACGGAAGATTTGGCCTCTGGTGAAGAAGAATCTAAAGCCTGGCGACGCCCTCTATTTTTCCCACGGGTTTTCGATCGCTTACCGGAAGCAGACCAAGGTCATTCCGCCCGGGAATGTGGACGTGATTATGGTCGCGCCGAAAGGGTCTGGGACTTCGGTGCGGCGCAATTTTCTGACTGGCGCAGGCATCAACTCGAGCTTTGCCGTCGAGCAGGATGCAACGCGCCGAGCCCAAGAGCGTTGCCTTGCCGTCGGCATCGGTATTGGCTCGGGATATCTGTTCCCGACCACCTTCCAGCACGAGGTGTACAGCGATTTGACCGGCGAGCGCGGAGTCCTGATGGGGGCGCTGGCAGGCATCATGGACGCGCAATACTCCGTCCTTCGTTCGCACGGTCATACGCCCAGCGAAGCATTCAACGAAACCGTCGAGGAACTCACGCAGAGTCTCATCCGCCTCGTGGATGAGAACGGAATGGATTGGATGTATGCGAATTGCTCAGCTACCGCCCAACGCGGGGCGCTGGATTGGAAACCGCGCTTCCGGAATGCGGTGCTGCCGGTGTTCAAGGATCTATACCAGCGTGTAAAAAGTGGCAAGGAATGCGCGAGGGTGCTTTCCGCTTGTGGCAAACCGGATTACCAGAAGCAGTTAACGAAGGAGCTTGCGGTCATCGGCAACTCGGAAATGTGGCAAACAGGCAAAGCTGTCCGCGCCTTGCGTCCGAAAGAAGCAGCCAGGCTTATTGCCAAAGGCACCAAGGGCATCGGGGGCCGGGCAGCAAACTGAAGCCGTTAACGGTCGATTCATGGCGCCGGGGTGCACATCGAGTGCGCAGCCGGCATTTCTGTTGCAGCTGGTAAACATGACTGCCCGGCTGAGCTGGTAGGAGTAAAAGACCCAGATTTCTTGATTGCCGCAGGATCTGCGAATCACCACAGGTTAATCAGCCGGACCTGTTGGACTTGGGTGTGCACATGGCTGCTTTCGTAGGCCACAGCGGCTAATTCGTGGAAACCGTCAGCTGAATGGTGTTGAACGGGAAGGCGATGGTCAGACTGCTGGCACTCGCAGTGACGCAAAGATGGTTGTGGGGGTGGAGGTTGGATAGGTTGGCATTGAGGCGCCGGATCGAACGGACCAAAGGGGTGCCGCGAAGTGGTATGAAAAAGTGCAACCGGTAGCTGAGAACTAAGCGAGAGACGTGGTTCCCGCCAGTCACGCCCTTGTCGAATTATCTGCTGGTCCAAAGGATGCCCCGCTTATCTGGGGTAATCGGGACCCCCTCCCCAGCCACGTGAGGGAACGATTTGCTGCCTCTTGGCTTTTTAGCCTGCATCAGGCAGAACGACGGCGCATGAAAAATGCACCGATCAGCCCACAAGCCATGAGTGCCCATGTTCCAGGTTCCGGAACAAAAGTGGGAGTGAGCGCTTCCACAAAAGTGACCGAGCCGGTGAAACTCAGTTTGTAACCAAAATCCAATGTGCCCGTAAGAAGCGGATCGGGATCATATGGAACCGGAATGCCGGCTTTATAGTCGATGTAAGCGATCCAGGAGCTGCCAACCTGAATGGGCGCGGTAACTACGGATGTCCAGCCGCTGTTATCCACGCTGACGTTGGATAGCGTGAAAGACTTGTTTAACGTAATCTGAACTTGGTAGTCGTTCCACGCGGTCCCGGTATCATTATCAACCTCATAGGCGAGCGTGAGCGAGGGATCCGTTTCTGTGTCGGTTGTGATATCTCCCAGGATATGGCCGGTTGGCCATGAGGGGTCCAATGAATAATGTTGTATCCCGTCGACGCTCAGTTGAAATTCACCCGGGCTGAGGGTCAGGAAACCGTAAGTAGTACAGGTGATAACGCCGTCGCCATCGTCTGCGAGCGTGTTGCCGGTGATATCAGCGCGGCTTGCAGCAACACCAGTCAGCAGCGCAACTATAATTGAAAGGGCTTTAAGATTCATGCGCATAATTCCACTGCAACGAAAAACTATCAAAACAGTGAGTGCGGCGTCAAGCTGAAATTACGTTTTTTTGCATTGCCGATCTTCCACACCACAACTTTCATTTCGTTGTTGCTGAGCAGGTTGCATAAACGGAAACTGGCTTTTTGGACTACACCCTGTCCGGCTCGCCATCATCCAATCCAAAGAGGAATGGGGATAGAGCATCGGTCAGTGGCAACATCGGTGGCAGGGCCAGTTCTGCGACCTTGAAAACTGAGTGCAACAACCCTGGATCTGGCTGCGGATCCACATCCGTTTACGTTGCTTAAAGACAGCCCCCTCGCTTTTTCCCAGCCCGCGAAACTAACTTTCGAGGCGGTTGAAGAGGTCCACGCTGTTTACGGGATTGATGCCCTTTTTCTGGAGAACATCGATCGCGCGATCGGGGTCATCGAAACGAAAGGCCAGGAGTCCTCGGTGCTCCCCTTTGAGGGTGAAGCCGTACATGTACTCGAGATTGACACGAGCTTGTTCGAGCGCCTCGAGTATCTTCGCGAGCCCGCCGGGTTTGTCGGGCACTTCGATGGCGACGATGTCTGTGACCTTCACGACGAAGCCCTCCTTCTGCAGTAGTTGCTGTGCTTTTTGCCAATCGCGTACAACGAGGCGGAGGATGCCGTACTGCTGGGTGTCGGCGAGGGACAGCGTGAGTATGTTAAAGGCGGCATCGGCAAGAAGCCTGACGGGGCGGCTGAGGGTGCCGGGCTTGTTTTCCAGGAACAAGGAGAGCTGTTTTACTTTCATGGGTTGCCCTTGGGTTACATTTTTCGCTGGTCGAGGACGCGTTTGGCTTTGCCTTCGCTGCGCTGAATGGTGCGGGGCTGGACAAGGCGCACGTTGGCCCGCAGGCCGACGGTGGATTCGATGGACTTGCTTAACTTGCGCTGCAGATCCTCAAGCGCGCCGACAGTGTCGGTGAAGAACTCGAGGGTCACTTCGACCTGGACCTCGATAACATCAAGGTCTTTTTCGCGTGTCAGCACGATCTGGTAATGGGGCAGGGCGCCTTCCACCTTGAGGAGAGCGGTTTCGATCTGGGACGGGTAAACGTTGATGCCGCGAATGATGAACATGTCGTCGGCACGGCGGGCGATGCGCTTGATGCGGCGCATCGTGCGACCGCACTCGCAGGGTTCGGAGGTGAGTGCGGTGATGTCACGCGTGCGGTAGCGGATCATGGGCATGGCCTTCTTGCTCAGAGTGGTGAGAACGAGCTCGCCTTCTTCGCCATCGGCACAGGGTTTGCCGGTTTTGAGATGGATGATCTCGGGATAGAAATAATCTTCGAAGATATGGGGGCCGGCCTGGCACAGGCACTCCATGGCGACGCCGGGGCCGATAATCTCCGACAGGCCGTAAATATCGTAAGCCTTGATGCCGCTGTCGGCTTCGATGCGGCGGCGCATGGATTCCGTCCACGGTTCCGCCCCGAAGACGCCGGCGCGCAAAGGGAGGTCCTTGACGTTGATGCCAAATTCAGGCGCCTGGTCGATGATATGGAGGAAATAGCTTGGAGTGCAGCAGATGGCGGTAACGCCGAAGTCTTTCATCACCATCAACTGGCGCTGGGTGTTGCCGCCGGAGATGGGGATGACGGTGGCGCCCAGGGCTTCGGCGCCGTAGTGGGCGCCGAGGCCGCCGGTAAACAGACCGTAGCCGTAGGCGTTCTGAATGACATCGCCTTCATGCAAGCCGCAAGCGGCGAAACTGCGCAGCATGACGTTCGTCCAGACCTGGACGTCTTCATGGGTGTAGGCCACGACAATGGGTTTGCCGGTCGTTCCGGTCGAGGCGTGGAGGCGTACGATGTCCTTCATCGGACTGGCGAAGAGGCCGAAAGGATAGGTGTCTCGCAAGTCGGTCTTTTCCGTGAACGGAAGTTTGACGATGTCGTCGAGGGATCGGAGATCCCGGGGAGCAACACCGCGATCGTCCAGGCGTTTGCGGAACAGGGCAACATGGTCGTAAGCGTGCTGGACGATGCCTTTGAGACGCTGCAACTGCACATTGCGCAATTGTGGCAGTGGCAGAAAATCCGGGGCGCTGAGCGGGTGAAAACTTCCGGTTGGGCTGATGACGTTTTTGCTCATAAGGGTTGCGGCGCTTGCAATGAGGCATTTTTACACCATCCATCAGATGGCAGGCAACCAAAACCGAGACGAGGGAATGTTGCCGTACCGCCAGGCACAGGAAACAGGCGCAGAAATCATAACGCGAAGGGCGGCTATTGGACTGCGGCGTTCTTGAGGATCTCGATAAACCAGGCGGGAGGGCGGATGGGTTTGCCATGACTGTCAGTAAAGGCGTGGACAGTGGTGCCGCGAACGACTGGTTTGCCGCTTTCGCTGTGAATGATCTGGACTTCGAAGCGCAGCTTCGCGCGTCCGGACCATTCGACGGCTGAGGCAATGGAGAGCAAATCATCGTAACGCGCGCCACCCTGAAATTCAAGGCGCGCCTCGACGAGCGGCAGGAAAACGCCCTTTGTTTCCAGGGCGGCGTAAGAGAAGCCGAGCTTGCGGCGCATCAATTCCGTTCGGCCGCACTCGAACCATTCGAGGGCGCGGGAATTGTAGAACGTGCCCATCTGGTCGGTCTCGCTGTAGCGAACTCGCAGTTGAATGACATCGGAGAGTTTGCTCATGAAGAGAGCATTGCGGAAGACAGTGGCGGCATCAACAGAAACCGGGAGGCGCACCTTATTTTGCCACCAGTGCGCCAAGTTTAGCTAATACGATTCATCCTATAGTCTATGATTAGTGCTGGACACGGTAGGTCCGATCCATACTCTAGCGCGCGTCTGACTGGCAGGCATGTGAGGCAGTCAGGAAGAAACACTAAACCAGATAACGTCTATTCAACACTAGAACTGCACTACTGGCTATAGAGCTATTCCCTATGACAACTAGAACCCAAACACTAATCATCCTCAGCCTGGCAGCGACCGTAATAGTCGCGCAGGCGCAGACGAACCAAACCAGCCGAACGACTCAGGTGGCTCCAGCGACGGCAGCAGCTCCTGTGGCGCTTACGCTGAGCCCGACCGAGCAGGCGATTAAGGACATCAAGAACCCCGTTTCGTGGTTTAGCTGGGGCGCCGACTTGCGGATCCGGAACGAGTATTTCCATAGTCTTATAACCTTAGACCCGAGAGCGCTGAGGGCGGAACAAGACTATTTCCGTTTCCGGGGCCGTATCTGGGCCAGTGTCACCCCCGTCGAGGATGTGAGTGTCAATGCGCGTCTGACCGACGAAGTCCGTGAATGGCTCAAGCCGGCGGGCTACACACCTTACAGCCCGCATAGCGGGCTGGACTGGCGGGAGGGACTCATCGACAACCTCAACATCCAATGGCGGAATGTTCTGGAGCAACCGCTGAATGTGACTGTCGGCCGCCAAGACTATCTTCCGGGCACCCCGAGCGGACTGGGTGATGGATGGTTGGTCGGGGACGGTACCCCTCAGGACGGGTCCTGGACCTACTTTCTGGATTCGGCCCGTTTTACTTATACCCTTAAGGAACAACATACAACGATCGATGTTATCGGAATTATTCAGGAAGCCAAAGACGACGTTTGGTTGCCGACCATTAACCCTCAGCACTACTACCTGACGGAACAGAACGAAAAAGGCGCAATTCTGTGGGTCGCCAATAAGAGCGTGCCAGAGGCTAATTTCGATGGCTATTTCATTTACAAGCATGACGAGGCCTCCGACATCTCCCCGGTCGCGCAATTCCGTCCTGACAACGCCGACATTTATACCGTTGGCGGGCGTGTTTCGGGCTTGGTGGACGAACATTGGAAATACTCTGTCGAAGGCGCCTACCAATTCGGGCGAAAGCAGGATCTCAATCTTAATAGCGCGAGTACCGCCCATCCGGATGGCAACAACCTTGTGCTTGCCCCGTCAGCCCAGACCGGGGGTTTCCGCGACATCGACGCCTTCGGTGTCACCAGCAAGCTGACCTATCTTTTCAAGGACAAGCTGAATAACCGGCTCAGCTTCTCGTGTGAATTGCTCTCCGGGGATAACCCCAATAGCAAGAACGACGAGATGTTCGACGTGCTCTGGGGCCGATGGCCGCAGTGGAGTGAGATCGGCCTTTATAGCTATGCGAAAGAGACGCGAATCGGACAGGAAGCCAACCTCATTCGTTTTGGCCCGGGCTGGAGTTTTGCTCCGGTCAAAGACATGGATCTTAGTTTTGCTTACATGGCCCTTTTCGCGCCACAGGATGTAGCTACCCGTGCCACCGGCAGCACAGGGACACTCTTTGCAGGTAACGCCAACACATCCGACCACGGCAACTTCCGCGGCCATTTCGCACAGGCGGTCTTGAAATACAAATTCAGCCAGCACCTGAGCGGACATCTCTGGAGCGAGCTCCTTTTTCCGGGAGACTACTACGTCAACCGCGATGCGATAAGCTTCCTGCGTGGGGAACTGACGTTCGCATTCTGAGTAGCCCGAAGGCGTTTAAGCCAAATTAGGATTTAGGGCCAAGCAACCGGGCCAGGTTGCGGCAGGCGTCATCGACCCATTCGGCTGGCGGCAAGGCATAGGGACGGAAGGTTTCTAGGTAGCCCTGCTGCGCGTTGTAATAGAGGGCGCGGTGCAGCCCGAGGAGGCTCGCTTTGGGGTTGTCGATGAGGTTGGCGGAATCGTTGGCGCTCATCTGGAAAAGGACGCGCATTTCGAATTCGCTGAAGGCTTTCCGGCTGAGGAAACGGTTTGCGTTGTTGTAGGTGTCGCAGGTGGCGATTACATGGAACCCAAGCCGGGTGCCTTCGCAAATGAGATCATTCAGGAGGATGGCCGGGTTGGGTGGGGCTTCGGCATCGGGCGTGGAGAACCCGAAATCCTCTTCATACCGGAGTTTATTGAACTGCTGAAGACCGTGAATCAGCAGGAAGGTTGGCGGAGTCGTGGCGGCGTCCGCATCGTCGGATCGTTTTTTCATCTCATCGCCAAGATCCTTCATAACCTTCTCCAGGTCGTTTGCTCTGGCCACAGCAATCGAGTGCGGAATGGCGTGAATGATGCGGTCGAGATACTGGCGCTGGGGTGAGCCGGAAGGAGTGACGTCGCACAGGATGAAGCGCGCAGCGCCGATCGGATATTGGGCGGCGAGAGAGATGAATGCGAGGGAGAGGATCGCGAGTGTGGCTTCGTCGCGCTGGCCGACAAGGAGCAGGTTGTTTCCGCTTTGACGACTGAAAACCGCTTCCGTCGGACCTTTGATGGAATTTGGTGCGCCAAGCCAGATGCGGGCGGCGGAAGGGCGGGTTATCGACCGCGCTTCGAGCAAGCTGCGGAGCAATGGGTTATCACGCACATCGGCGGGCGCATTGCCTTCGAAGATAATCGGCCCCGGATAGGTGCCGCGGTTCCGGTCGGCCTGCGCCCGAATCTTCTGGAGATAGCCTTCGCGTACCTGGTCAGGAAGCCAAACAGTCTGGAACGGGCTGTTGCCTTCAATGGCGCCGGCCATGTCATTGTAAATGCCTTCGCCGGGGCGGGACAGAAGGCGCGGCGCGGGATTGGTATCGTCCATGATGAGGTAGGCATCAGCCTCATTGCACTGGAGGGCGATGCGAATAACCATCTGGCCGAGCGTGGTGCGAGCCACGGTGTAGGCGCCGCCGAGGGTTTGGGAGCCAAGGAGAACGTGAATGCCGAAGGCACGCCCCTGGCGGACGATGCGGTCGAGCAGCATGGAAGCGGTTTGCGAAATCGTATCATCCTCGACGAAAAATTCCTGAAACTCATCGATGAGCAGGAGCGAGCGGGGGACAGGTTCCGTGCCGCCGGCCCGTTTATAACCGGTGAGATCCTGCACTCCGAGTTTGCGGAAGAGGTCGCCGCGGCGTTTGAGTTCGTCATCGACCCGCTGAAGGACGCTTAACCCGAATTCGCGGTCGCTTTCGATAGCCACGACACGGGCGTGGGGGAGGCTATGGACGGCGTAACATTTAAATTCGACACCCTTTTTGAAGTCGACGAGGTAGAACTCGACCTGCTCCGGGTTGCACCAGAGAGAAAGATTGGTGATGATGACGTGGAAGAGAGTGGATTTGCCGGAGCCGGTCTTGCCGGCGATAAGACCGTGCTGACGGGTGCCTTTGCCGATGGCGAGGTATTGGAGCTTGGTTGCGCCAGTGCGTCCGATCGGAACCCGCAATTCACCCGTGGCGTCTTCGGTCCAAATCTCGGCTTCGGCTGGGGCAACCTGCGTGAAGGGCACTTCGACGCGGCTGGAGTCGTGGCTGCTGCGACCGACTTTTTGGACGAAGCCGGTGGCAAGTTCGGGATCCGGGGGCGCATCGAGGAGCAGTTTGACCCCTGCGGCGGGGTAACCTGTGATGATAAAGTCCTGTCCCTTCGCGGTGAGGCAGATGCTGCTTTTCCGGAGTTCATCCGGGATGAAGTCCTGCGGCAAAGGCTGGCGGAGATCCCAGTGGATGAGCGTATAGACACCGCAACGGGCGCCGCTGGCGGCAATGGAGAGCAGGCGTTTGGCGGCGAGCTCGCTGAAATTTGATGGGAAATCCGCCACGACGAGAAAGTGATACTTCTCCGCAATTACGCCGGCCTGCTCGTTGTATTCCGCGATGGTCTGGTATTCGTTTCGCAGATACATCTGGATGACCTTCTCCATGTGCTCATTGAGATCGGCCAGGCGTTGCTCGATTTGCGGCGTCTGTGTCCAGATCCGGCTGTTGATGATTTGCTCTTCGTAATCGGCGAGGTGCATGACGCCGGCGAAGTTCTGGCCGAGGCCAATCGGATCGATGATGGTGAAGTTTAGTTTGCCGGGCGGAGAGACGGAGAGGAGGCGTAGAATCGTATTGTTAAGGGAGGCGACCGCGGCGTCATGGCCCGTGCTTGCGGTTTCGAAGAGGAGCGATCCTTCGTCCGGGAAGCCGAGGCAAAGAGGCAGGGAGAACTTGGAAGACCCGGGCAGGGACAGGCGCTTATCCTTCGGGAGGCCATTGGCAAGCTGCTCGAGGTCCACCTCAAGCTGGGCGAATTTGGCGGCGTCGACAAATTTGGCGGGCGACGCCCAGCTCTTGAGCATGGCGACATCCCAGTGTGGGAACAATTTTTCGACGGTGGCATTGGCGGAATAAATGGTGTCGTAGAGGGGTTGAATCGTATTTTTCCATTCGGCTTCAAGCGCTTGCCATTGGGCTTGGTAATCGGCGGTGAGTTTCCGTTCCTGCTCTTCGCAAGCCCGAATCACAGACTGCCTCCGTGTTTCCGCCGCTTGTTTGAGCAATTCAAGGTTTTTGGTGTGGCGCAGGCCAAGCGCGTTAAGTGTCGCATGGTAAAGGCGGTCGTTGTTGGCCGATGCCCGGACGGTTCTCTGGTCGATTTCCAGCCGGCAGGTCACGCGCATTTGCGCGGCTTCGGCCAGAATTTGCTTCAATTGCTGGTCGACCTCCAGGGTCGTGCTGTTGAGCTCATCTTTGGTTCGCTGGACGTCCTGCTGATAATCGGCTTCGGATGCCCTCAGGGCGGCGTTATGGAGCTGGCGCGATTTTGCCAGAGTGTCCGCGATTGAAACCGCGAGTGACGTTGCCTTCCGCGTGGCGATGAAGCGGAGGGCGAAAATGATGGCAAAGGCGGCAACCGCAACGCCTGCTGCCGCAGCGTAGGAAACGGAAATGATGCCGCCGTGCCTGAGGAGAAGAGCGAGCAGGAGCGCCAGAAAAATAATGATCGACCAGACCGTCAAATGCTTGCACGCACGGAACAACCGGAACTTTCGGAATTGGTCCACTTCACCGCTGACTTTGCCAAGAAGCGTGCGGAAATCCGCCAGCATTTGATTTTCTCCCCCGGAAGGAGCGGTTTCGCCCGGTTCGGCCGCAGCGAGGAGAAGTCGGGCGAATGTTCCGCATCCCCGGAACAAACCTCGTGCGACCTTTTCCAATCCAGCCAAAATTTCCTGCTCTGCGGCGAGAGCATTCTTGAACTGCGTGGAGGCAACAAGGGCTTCTGCAGGGCTCGTTTCCCGGCCCCGTTCCGCCTGCAACATTCTCTTCTGGAGCGCGTATTTTCGATCTCCGGTCTTCCGCTCGATCTCTTCAAGACAGTGAACCTTGGTGGCGCTGCCGGCTTTAGTGAGCCTGGACTTGCGTTTTTGGAATTTTGATTCGGTGGCGGCTTTGGCGGCTTCGAAGGTTGAATCCTCTTCAGTGAGCGATGCGTCGGCCCGGCGGTCTTGCTCAGCAAGCGCGTTATCACGATGCAGACGTTCACGCGCCGTGGCGGCGCGGAGGCCGTCGTCAAGCCCGTCCGCCCGGTCGGTCAGATCGCGCACCGAGCTCTTCAGGCCGTCCAGAAGTTCGAGTGCTTTTCCAGCTCCCAGATTGCTACTCACAGTCCTTCCTGATTCTGGTTATGAGTTTATCCAGTTGTCCGATGATAGCCACGGTTTTATCAACATCCGCGCGGAGTTCGGTCATGTACTTTTGGTCGAACTCCTGGCATTTGGCGTCCCGCCAGCAATCTTTCGTCGCATGCCACTGGGCCACCAATTCCCGCGTAATTCCATCCAGCCGTGACCCATGCGCGTTCAAGCGGCGGTTCCTTTCTGGGTTGGGCCGCGGTTGCCTGTGGGAACTTCCTCGGTTGCCTTGGGGGCGGCAGAGGCGGCTGGAGGTGGAGCTTTGGCGGCGTAAGCGGCAAGCGAGTTTATTGATTGAGTGAGGCTGGCGACGGCTTTGACCATGTCGATCGAAAGGACTGTCTGCAGTTTCTCAATCTGCTTGAGGAGCGGTTGCACGCGGCTGTCGTACTCGCGGCTCCATTTCTTGAGGACCTTCAATTTCGAGTCGGCATCATCGCGGGCGCGCTTGGCCCGGTGCACTGTGAGCTGCTCGGCGGCGGTTTCCTGGCGCAGGGTGCTTATTTTGGCGCTGAAAAGCGCCTGCTGGGCCTGTTCGAGGTTCCGGGTGCGAAGCCGCGCCTGGTTTTCCCAATAGGTCCGCTGGTCGTTTTCCAGCCATAGGCGGGTGCGAACCACATCAGCGGCAACTTCCTCGAGAACCGGGCGCGCCTTTGCGAGATAGATAATCAGACTGGCCCGGAAGGACTCCAAGGCATCGATCGAGGTGACATGGGCACGTTCGGGCATGACGCTAACGCTGATTCAAATATTCCTCGATGCGCTGTGCTTTTCGCAAGAGATAAGGGGTATGATGGTTTGAGACCTCGACGAATTTCTTCAGGGCCTTCATGGTTTGTTTGAATTCCTCGGAGAATTTGACGTGTTCCTGGTCCTGCCACGTGTCGCCCAGCGCCGCAAATCGGGCCTGCAACGATGAAATTTTGTCCTGGAGGTCGCTGTTGAACCGCTTGAGTTCCTCGGCGAAACGCCGCACTTGCTCGGGATCCATGATTGCCTGGGCCATAGTTTGTCTTTCTGTCCTATGTCTTTGACTTGCCAATACGCCAAGTGATCGGGATTACTCTTTAGACTGCCGGCATCCTGCTCCTTTTCACCCCAATCGGCAAACCCTATCCATCAGGTTCTTCAGTTTTGCACCACAAGAGGTTATGAGAATGGCTTCGTTCATGATAGCGGCCCGCCGTTCGCCATTTTCATTGAATCCGATTATGTTAACCGCTGTCAATAGGTGGGTAATGTCGTTTGAAGCTTGCCATTTTAAGTCGCTTGGCGCTGAATCACGGCAGCCCTTCCTTGAATATGTCCAATATTGAGCAAACTGAGAATCGCCCGGACCGGCTTAAGCACGACGCAACTGCACACCGCAGTCCTGTGCCTGCGGTCGGGACCATGCAGCCGCTTTCCATCAGGAAACCACGATGGGGCCTATGGTTGGTTTGCGCCGCACTACTGGTCCTTGGTGGGCTGTGGGCGGTGAAGAATCATTCAGCGGCTGTCACTAAAAATCTGGCAGCAACCGCCGCCAAGGGCCCTCCGCCCGTGCCGGTCGGCGCGGGCACGGTGGTTCAGAAGGATGTTCCGATCTATCTCGACGGCCTCGGAACCGTGCAGGCGTACAATGCCGTGACGATTCGTGTTCGAGTGGATGGCCAGTTGAAAAAAGTGGCCTTTGTTGAAGGCCAGTTTGTTCATGTCAATGACCTGCTTGCCGAGATCGATCCGGATCCCTATCAGGCCATACTGGAACAGGCCGTGGCGAAGAAAGGGCAGGATGAGGCGCAACTGAACCTGCAGCGCGTCGAGTTAAAGCGGGAGGCAGCCTTGCTCGCCGCCAAAATTGACTCCCAGGACGCGTATGACCAGGTGGCTGCCCAGGTGAAACAACTGGAGGCTGCGGTCAAGTCCGACCAGGCGGCGATCGACGGTGCGCAAGTCCAGCTCAACTACACTAAAATTTTTTCACCGCTCGATGGTCTCACGGGCGTTCGCCTGGTGGATCAGGGGAACATTGTCCGCGCGACCGATTCCAACGGGCTGGTCGTCGTTGCCCAAATGCGGCCGATCTCCGTCTTGTTCACTCTGCCCGAACAAACGCTGGCCCAGATTCACAAGCAGCAGGGGGGAAGCGAACTCGCCGTTCTTGCCGTGGACAGGGACAACCGGAAGGTGCTGGACCAGGGGACGTTGACGGTGATCGACAATCAGATCGACGCGACCACCGGCACAATCAGGCTCAAAGCGACCTTTCCGAACAAGGACTTGCAGCTCTGGCCGGGGCAATTTGTCAACGCGCGGCTGCTGTTGACTACCCGCAAGGCAGGACTGGTGGTGCCGGAATCGGTCATCCAGCGCGGGCCCGAAGGACCCTATGCCTTTGTGCTCAAAGGGGAAAAGGACAATCTCACAGTGGTGGTCCAGCCGGTTCAGGTGGCGCAGATCGAAGCCGGAGAGGCTTTGCTCGACGGCGGTCTTCAGGCGGGTGACCGCGTCGTTGTGGATGGCCAATACCGTTTACAGGTCGGATCCCATGTCAAGGTTCGGGCCGCAACGGAGACCCCGGCGCAGGTTGACGAGGAAGATTTCTGATGAATTTGCGCTGCGAACTGGGCCTGTGAACATTTCCGAGATCTTCATACGCCGGCCGATCGCCACATCGCTGCTCATGGCTGGCGTGGTGTTGATGGGGTTGCTGGGGTATGCCCTGCTGCCGATTTCAGCCTTGCCCGCGGTTGATTTCCCCACGATTCAGGTCACGGCTCAGTATCCCGGCGCCAGTCCCGCCGTGATGACCTCCTCGGTCACAACCCCGCTCGAGCGTCAGTTTGGCCAAATCAGCGGTCTGGCGATGATGACCTCCATTAGTTCCTTCGGCAATTCCAGCATCACCCTCCAGTTCAATCTGGACCGGGACATTGACGCCGCAGCCCAGGATGTGCAGGCGGCCATCAATGCTGCGGGTGGCGTGCTGCCGCCAAGCATGCCGAACCCGCCCATCTACAGCAAAGTCAATCCTGCCGACACGCCCATTCTCACCCTCCAAATCACCTCCGATACATTGCCGCTCGAAAAGGTCAACGATCTCGCCGATACCGTCCTGGCGCAAAAGCTGAGCGAGGTGACCGGGGTTGGCCTGGTGACGATCGAAGGCAATCAGAAGCCTGCCGTTCGCGTGCGCATCAATCCAACCGCCATTGCCGCTCTGGGATTGAGTCTGGAGGATGTCCGCAGCGCCGTGATGCTCAACAATATCAACAATCCCAAAGGAAGCTTCGACGGCCAGCGCCAGTCTTATTCGATCGGCGCGAACGACCAGATCTTTTCCGCTGCGGATTTCCGCCCGGTGATTGTGGCGTATAAGAACGGCTCCCCGGTGCGCCTTGGTGACATCGGCGACGTAATCGACAATGTTGAGAATGTGCGGTTGGGCGGATGGGTCGGGGGGAAACCCGCCGTTATCCTCGATATCCAGCGCCAACCGGGGGCGAATATCATTCAAACCGCCGACCGTGTGAAAGCCTTGCTGCCTAGGCTCCGCGCTTCCATCCCGCCTTCAGTGAAGGTTTCCATCCTGACCGACCGGACGGAAACGATCCGCGCCTCGGTTGCCGACGTGCAGTTCACGCTGGTCCTCACAGTCGTGCTGGTCGTGATGGTGATCTTTGTCTTCCTGAGGAAGTTTTGGGCGACGGTTATTCCGAGCGTGGCCTTGCCGTTGGCGGTGATTGGCACGTTCGGCCTGATGAAGTTGATCGGTTTCAGCCTGGACAATCTTTCGCTCATGGCGCTGACGATCGCGACCGGGTTCGTCGTCGATGACGCCATTGTGATGATCGAGAACATTGTGCGGTTCATCGAGGGTGGCGACCCGCCCCTGGAGGCGGCGCTCAAGGGGGCCAAACAGATTGGGTTCACGGTTATTTCCCTCAGCGTTTCGCTCAT
>CAIQQM010000035.1 GCA_903873945.1 uncultured Verrucomicrobiota bacterium | reverse complement strand
TACGGCGCGCAAAATGCCCACTCTTCCTCGCTGACATCACTGGGATAACTCTTTCGTGCTTTCGTCATCCCCAGTGTAATGTACGAAAGTGCTTGCCTTGTACAGCCTTATCTCAATCAAAGTGCATGACAGGCTCTAGGTGCGTTACCCCTCTGCACGCTCTTGCTAACTGCTGCACACTTCTACTTTGCCCCTTCGCCGACATACTGTGACACTAGTGGTAATGGATACAGGGCCTATCAAACCTGCCGCGACTCGTCCTCACTGCGAGTGTATTGGCGCAGTGATTTCTTCTGGCATTCTTGTGCTACGGCCCTCCCAACGGATGTACTGCTTTTCCGGCAGCGTACAGCCTCAACAATTCAGCAACCCTATTTGCCACGTCTGACTGGCCTGTTAACCTGGCAAGTTCGTATGCAGATTGGCTTAATGCCACCGCTTTCGCAAACTGGCCGTCTTCGGCGTAAGCGGCAGCGAGCGTCTGCATCACAACGGGCTGTCTGCGTTCAGTCAGTTCTACAGCCCTAATGGCAAGCCGAACGGATTCTTTGCCATCGCGCAATCCAGGCTTGCTGGCTGTGGCGAGAACCCAAGCGAGATTATTTAGTGCCACAGGGTTATCGGAATCCACACTTAACGCCGCACGATAGCGCTGGATAGCTTCTTCAATTTTCCCTTCCTTTTCGAATTGGCGGGCCAGTCGAATTTGCTCCAATGCCACCGGGCTATTTGAAAAGGTTGCAATATCGCCCAAGAGAGCAGAAGGAGTTGGAAAATGCGGTACAGCACCCGCTTCCACTTCCCGCGGATTAGCGGGCTGCGAGTTGTATTGCACCCGTCGGAAAACTTTTACGACAAAATACAGTTGTGGAGGAGGTCTGCCGAGAGCAAAGGGAATGGGACCGAAAATCGAACTATAGAACCCCGCAGCGGTGTGTTCATCGCTCGCCTGGAGGTTCATCCAAGAATCTAAGCTGAGCAGGATATTTTCGACCAGCCCCACGCTTCCTGGTGGAAGCGCCACAGACCCACCCAGCCTCGCCACTACGACCATATCTCCCGGTAAGAGCAATGATCTTTCGACATCCACGTGCTGGCCACCGAATTTCTCCATGTAGTATTGGTACCCGTGATGCCCCTCAAACCACAGCGTGTGATTCGTTGATTTATATTTTGCCGCGATTTGTGTCGCAGCCGTCCTGGCCGAATTGGCCAGTTGGTAGTTAGCCACAACCACGCTCAACGTAACCGCTGCGGCAGGTACCAGCGGCCACAGCGGCCAATGACTCCTGACAAGGTTTTCTCGCGTCGCTTTCAATCGTCGCACAAGGAGAATCGCCCCCGCTGGAACGACCGGAAGGAAACTTCGGGCGCTCACGGTCCAGTTTAACACCGTCGCAAACATGAGAACGCTCCCAATCCACAGCACAAGCGTCAGGGAAGTAACGTCCCGCCCTCGCTGCCAGGCTTCTGCTCCAGTGAGCAGCAACAAGTGCAGGCCAGCCGCAGTCAGCAGCATCACTTGCAGCCGGAAGTCCCAGTGCTTCATTACTTCGAAATTTACCCAAGAAGTAAGGAGGCCAAGGTCGCCACACAGCCAGAACACTCCTACCAAAACACCGACAAGCAAAATGCCACCCATCAATAATGTCCGCCATCGCCACAACTGCGGCGCAAAGAACAGCAACGGCAGCAGGCTCCCACCCGCAAAGGCCAGACCAATGATGCCCTTTGCTCTCCAGCCGCCGGGGAATCCATAACGGTGTGATTGAGCATAATGCCCAGCAGCAGTGAACAGTCCGTGCCCATACATTCTGGCCGTCATCCATTCATAACCTCCCAACATCATCAGCGGCACCGCGAGGCCCACCCACCACCATCCCAGCTTGCGGGTTCGCAAGATACTCAAGAGGGGCAACAATGGCAGCAAGGTCACCGCGCTGTATTTCGTCAGCACGGCCAGACCCGCCAGCACTCCCGCCCCGACGTATTGCCACCGGCTTTGCTCACTTCCCAAGGCGCGTTCCCAGAGTACCAGCGCCCACACCCAGAAACTCAACATCAGCACATCGCACATCAACGTCGTGCTTGAAACCAGAAAGGCCGGTGTGAGAATTGAGGCCACGGTGGCCAGCAAGGGCCGATCACACCACCTTCGGGCGAGAGCGTAAATCCCCGTGGCCGCCGCGAAAGCGACCGCAAGGCAGCCAAGATGCAACACTATTTCGTTCCAGCCGAATACAGAAACCACTCCCGCCAGGAAATATGACATCAAAGGCGGGTTCTGGTTCGCCACCCACATGGGTATGGCTGACAACCACCAGTTTACTTTGAAACCAAAAAAATCAGTCGGATGCTTTTGAATCCATTCCGCTGTCAAAACAAAGAGAGTGTCGTCCGTTTGGATTGCCTGGTTGAGAAACGGCCCGAGACACACTACCAGGAGGGCGCCGATCACGATGAATGGATGCTCTAAAAACCAGGATTTTGGGCGAGGGACGGGTTGGGCTTCTATATTCATCGAAGCTTTGGAAAGTTACTGACCCTTTCCGCTTACGGCAAGACTCCTTGTTGCCCGCGCCGTCAGCTTTCGGCGTCTTACTTGCCGGAGTCTCTGCGAGCGGCAATTCAGACTGGCTGGCGGTGTGTCTCTTTTTCATACCTTCTCGGAATCGGTTTGCAACCGCTCAGTGGCGCGGCGGCAGAGCGGATGAGGGATGGAGCACAGGCCAATCGTAAGACTTTTCAAATCCCCCGGAACTGGATATGTTATTCAGGGATGTGACTGCCGCCGGGCAAGTGCCCTCCACGGTGTCGCCATCCTGAATTTTATTGGTTCGGATATAAACGCAGCTTGCAGATACTCGTATGAAGATGGCTCAAATGGCAAAACGGATATTCCTGCTCGTAGTGGTAAACATCCTCGTGATGGCCACCATCACCGTCGTCCTCGCCCTGTTCCGGGTGGGCAATTATTTCCCACAAGGAGGATTGGCAAGTCTTGCTGTCTTTTGCCTTTTTTGGGGCTTCGGCGGCGCCTTCATTTCATTGGCGCTCTCCCGCTTTATGGCCAAGTGGATGATGGGCGTGAAAGTCATACCGCCCAACACCGACGACCCCGTCTTGCGTGAACTGGTCGAAACCGTTCACGGGCTGGCTCGCGCTGCGTGCCTCCCCAAACTGCCGGAAGTCGGCATTTACGAGTCCGAGGAGCCGAACGCCTTCGCGACCGGTCCAACGAAATCCCGAGCCCTTGTTGCCGTCTCCACTGGCTTGCTCCGACGCATGGGCAGTCGCGAGGTCGAGGGTGTCCTCGGTCACGAAATCACCCACGTTGCCAATGGCGACATGGTGACCATGACTCTCATCCAAGGCGTCATCAATGCCTTCGTGCTTTTCCTTTCCCGCGTCCTGGCCTTTGCCATCAGTCAGGCGATGCGCTCCCGCGACGACCGCGGCAGTAGTGGTTCATGGTTGCAATTCCTCCTCGTGATGGTATTTCAAATTGTCTTCTCCATCCTCGGTTCGTTCGTCGTCTGCTGGTTTTCACGGCAACGCGAGTTCAGGGCTGATGCCGGCGGCGCGCGTCTCGCGGGACGCGAGAACATGATTAACGCCCTCTGCGCCTTGAAGGGTCTCTCCGATGCCAAAATCGCCACGGCTGAAGCCCAGCGCGCTCCCGCCTTCCAAGCCTTGAAAATATCCGGCCGCCCCGGGAGCTTTCTGGCTTTGCTCGCCACACACCCGCCCATCGAGGAGCGAATCGCCCGCCTCCAGCAGGGAGTTGCTTAAGTCTTTACCGACCTGAGGGCCGGACGGAGTTGTGCAAGACCAGCCGCACCATAAAGATGGTTCCCTCCCTCCGTGTGTTCTCGATTCCATGTTGAAGTCAGGCCCGCGCTCAGCTAGCTTGTAAAAGCTTATGACGTTGACTGAGAAATTGCTTGCCCGCGCCGCCAGCAAAAAACGCGTGCAGGCCGGAGACAATGTTTGGGTCCAGGCTGATATCCTGATGACCCATGACGTGTGCGGCCCGGGCACCATCGGCGTGTTCAAACGCGAGTTCGGCAAAACCGCCAAAGTCTGGGACCGAAACAAGGTCGTCATTATCCCGGACCACTACATTTTCACCGCTGACTCCATGTCCAACCGCAACGTGGACATCCTTCGCGACTTTGTCAAAGAACAGGGGATTACCTACTTTTACGATGTAATCGATGACCCGAACGGTCATTGGGTCTTTGATCCCACCAAGGGCGCAATGAAACGCCAGCACGGCTCCCATTACGCCGGGGTGTGCCACGCCGCATTGCCCCAAAAAGGTCACACTCGGCCCGGTGAAATTTTATTCGGCACCGACTCTCACACCTGCATGGCGGGCGCCTTCAATGAATTCGCCACCGGCATCGGCAACACGGACGCGGGCTTTGTTATGGGCACCGGCAAGTTGCTCCTCAAAGTGCCCGAAACCATGCATTTCCGTCTCGAGGGCAAGTTGCAGCCCGGCGTAATGGCCAAGGACATCATCCTCCATTCCATCGGTGAAATCGGCTTTGACGGCGCCACCTATCGCGCCATGCAATTTGACGGCCCGGGCGTTGCTAGCCTCAGCATCGACGATCGTATGACCATCGCCAACATGGCTATCGAAGCCGGTGGCAAGAACGCCATATTCGAGTTCGACGCCCAGACTCAGGCGTTCGTTGATTATCGCTGCAAGCTCAACGGCACCAATCCTTCCTACGAGCCTGTCACGCGCGACAAGCGGGAGAAATTCAGCTACGAACTCGTCCTCGACCTTTCGAAGCTCGAGCCTACGGTTGCTTGTCATCCCAATCCCGGCCAGCGCAAGCTCGCCCGGGAGCTCAACGCCATCAAGCTCGATCGTGCCTACATCGGCTCCTGCACCGGCGGCAAAACCAGTGATTTTATTGAATTCGCCCGCATCCTGCGCGGCAAAAGAGTCATCATCGATACCTTCGGCGTGCCGGCCACCCCGGAGATCGTCCATGACCTTCAAACCGCCCGTTGGGGTCAGCAAACCGTCTGGGAGATCCTCGTCGCTGCTGGTGTGAAAATGACTGAAAACGCCGGTTGTGCCGCCTGTCTCGGCGGCCCTGTTGATACCTTCGGCCGCATGAATGCGCCTCTCAAGTGCATCAGCGCGACCAACCGCAACTTCCCCGGCCGCATGGGCCACAAGGATTCACAGGTGTTCCTTGCCTCCCCGGCCACTGTTGCCGCCAGCGCCTTGACCGGCAAAATCACGGATCCGCGGGAATACTTGCCGGCATGATTATAAAGCACCCCCTTGCTGCATTGCGGGGAACTCCTGAGCGCTATTTCACTTCAAGATCGATGCCAAGACGATTGAGAGTTGTGCCTTCGTCAAGACTGAGTTGGGAAAGATTCTTGTTGTAGGTATCGAGGGCCTGAATTTCATTGCCCCGGGCGGTGGTAAGGTCGCGCTGGACCTGCAAGACGGTGTAGGTTGTACTTTTCCCGTTTTCGAGTTTCTTCTGCTCAGCATCAAGCGCGGCTTCCTCGTATTCGCGCGCGGCTTTGGTCGCCGACGCCTGTTCATAGCTGGAGCGCGCCTGTTTGATGTCGTTGTCGATCTCGACCATGATGTTACGCTCGGTTTTTTTCAAAGTGAGCAAAGCCTGTTCCAGAGACATTTTGGAAATTTTGTAAGTGTTGCGAGCGGTGCGGTTGCCCAACGGAATGCTGAGTTTGCCGCCATAAGTGTAAAAGGGGTGGTCGGTCTTTTGGATATCGTAAAGCGCATCGCTAAATTCGGTGCCCGAGCCGTTGTAACCAAAGGTCCCGAACACATCGAGTTCCGGGAAAAGCTGGTTGCGATCGTATTTCAACTGGATGCCCGCTTTCTCGAGGTCAAGTTTGGTCTGCAAGATTTCCGGCCGCTGGGTCAGGCCCTTGCTCCAACTGTCCTGGAGGCTGAAAAACTGGACGGGAGCCGCGAGAGTGCCGGAAGGTTCGACAGCAACATCGGCCCACGCCGCATACTGATCCGTAATGAGCTGTTTCATGAGATTTTGCTGGACCTGAAGGGTGCTCCTGACGGCAATCAGAGTCGCCCGGCTCGTAGCGGCTTGCGCCTCAGCCTGCTTGAGATCCAGTTCCGCCAGAGTACCGACCTCGAGACGTTTTTTACTTTCGACGACCAACTGCTCGGCAAGCTCAACGGCTTTCTGCTGCACGATCATATTTTGCCCATCGTAGATCAGGTCGTAATAAGCCTGCTCCAATGTGGTAACCGTTTGCATGATTTGGAGCTGGAGCGTTAGCTGGGAGTATTTCAGCCGGTTTTTCGCGACGCGGATGTTGAGGCGGGTTTGGTCGATCCAGAAGTTTTTGAGCAGGGGCTGAGATATCTGTAATCCCACGGCACCAGCGCTGTTTTCGAAGGGTTGCCGAGTAATGACATTATTAGTGAACACAGGGTTACTGCCGTAGGTGTCTTGTATAGGCGTGAGAGTGCCCAAAGTATAGGTCGTGCCCCACGGCAACAACCCGCCCAAAGTGGCGGTGAAAGCATTGTCATCACTGATCGGGCCCGGAGCCGAGATGGAGCCACTGAGAAGCTGGGCGCCACTTTCGACACGGTCATGCTGGCCGGCCAGGCTTAGCGTTGGGTCATAGCTGCCGTAATTCGCTTTGAGGGTGAAGAGGGAGATCTGAGGATTGTAGCGGTCTATCTGAAGATCGAGATTGTTCTTCAAAGTCAATTGGATGCAGTCCTGCAGCGACAGCTGGCGGACTTTCGCAGTGGTATTCGTTTGCGCCAGCGTTACAACACCGGCAGCGACCAGAACCAGAAGGATTCTTATCAGTCTCATCGTGCGCAAAGATTGAGGCATTCGCCCCGTTTCGTCAAACAAACCATGCTTTCCAACAAAGCAGACCAGCCGGACAGACCGGCTGGAAGCGAGTTTGTTCCGCGGATGTCTACTCGTTAACCTGCGGCAGCCCGCCTCAACCGGTCAGCAAGCGCGCGCCATTCAGCAGTTTCGGGCAAGGCTTCCACTACGATCAAATCAGCGCCGGCTTCGTCGCATTGGTGTAATTCGGCGTATATGGCCCGGGCAAATCCCGCCACATCATGCGGAATTACTGAAACCGCGGAGAATCGAGAGCCGGACGGAATTCGCGTATGAGCGATCACGTGGATTTTACAGCTTCGAACTTTAAGCCTTGAGATTTGAGCGTTGAGAGCGGCTTCGTCATGCCATGACCAGAGAACGAGTTTAGCTTTAGGGGCGTAATGCTTTCGCAGTTGGCCGGGGCTCTTCAGCAATCCCTGGCTGTCACCGGATCCCGAGGCCAGTTCGCCGGTGATGACAAGGAGCGCGGGCTCATGAATCATGCCCGGCCGCAACAAGCGGGGCGGTGAAACGGAGAGATCCAGCACGGCAGATTCGATACCGACCTGCGATCGGCCACCATCGACAATGAGGGGGATTTTGCCGCCGAGATGTTTCCGCACGTGAGCAGCAGTGGTGGGGGAGATTTGATTCGAGAGGTTGGCACTCGGGGCGGCCAGGGGGAAGCCGCATTCGCAGAGCACGGCTTGTATGAAAGGATGATTCGGCCAGCGTACCCCAACGGTCGGCCCGCCCGCAGTGACCACTTCAGGAATTTCTTTTGCCCGGGGCAGCACGAGGGTCAGGGGTCCGGGCCAGAAGGCTCGGGCCAGCTTTCCGGCGATGGCGGGCCAGCGCGCGACGCATTGCCGGGCCATCTCGACACTCGCAACGTGAACGATGATCGGATTATGCGCCGGGCGCCCTTTAATTTCGAAGATGTGCTCCACGGCCGCGGCATTCATGGCATTGGCTGCCAGGCCATAGACGGTTTCGGTCGGCAACGCGACGACTTCGCCGGCGCGGAGCAGTTCCGCCGCTCGCCGCACGGCCGTTTGGAACGCCCGCGGCGTGCGGGTTGGCAAAACTTCCGCAGAGAAGGCGGGGCTCATCGGACCCGGAATGGTTCAAGGACGCGCCGCATCATTCGTAACGCAAAGCGTCGATGGGATCGAGCCGGGAGGCTTTGCGGGCGGGATAAAAGCCGAAGAAAACACCGACCGCGGCGCTGAAGAAGAAGGCATAGACCACCGAGGCGGAAGAAATCAGCGTCGGCCAATGCATTTTGGCGGCGAGCAGATTAGAAGCTCCGACGCCGACGGCAATGCCCACGACGCCGCCAATAAGGCTGAGGGTGACCGCTTCGGTCAGGAATTGGAGGAGGATGTCACGACCGCGCGCGCCGATGGCCATGCGGATGCCAATTTCACGTGTCCGTTCGGTGACGCTGACGAGCATGATGTTCATGATGCCGATGCCGCCCACGACGAGGGACACCCCGGCAATCGCTGCGAGCAACAAGGTCATCGTCTTCGACTGTTCGGTGGCCATATCAGCGATCTCCTGCTGATTGCGCACAGTAAAGTCGTCGTCTTTGCCCAAGGTGATGCGATGGCGCTGGCGGAGCAGCTCAATGATCTGCTGCTGAATGGGATTGAGGAGGGACGGTTTGGCAGCCTGGACATTAATGCTGCGCAGCATGGTGACACGCTGGATGCGTTTCATCGCGCTCGTATAAGGAATGACAAGGAAATCATCCTGGTCCTGGCCTTGCACCGAGAGCCCCTTAGGCAAAAGCATGCCGACGACGATGAAGGGAACATTGCGAATGCGCACGATCTGGCCAATCGGGTCTTCGCCGGGAAAGAGCTGGTCGGCGATTGTCTTGCCAATCACAGCGACTTTGTTTGCGCTGCGCACGTCCTGTTCGGTGAACGAGGCGCCCTGAACGATCGGCCACTGTCGGAGTTCGAAATACTCGGGCCCTTCACCATAGATTCGCGTGGACCAGTTCTGGTTGCCGGCAGCGATCTGGGCGCCACTTTGGACTTCCGGGCTGATGATGGTGACTCCGGGAATCTCGCGCTGAATAGCGTCGGCATCTTCGATTGTCAACGTGCCGGCACCGCCCCAACCGGAGCGGACTCCGCCGCGGGTAAAGCTGCCGGAGAAGACCAGGATCACATTCTGTCCCATGCTGGCGATCTGGGCCTCGATCTGGGCCTTGGCGCCATTGCCGATGCCGACCATCGCGATAACTGCAGCAACGCCGATGATCATGCCCAACATGGTGAGCAATGTGCGCAACTTGTTCCGGCGAAGTGCGCGGAGGGCGATTTTAATGGTGGCCCAGATACGAATCATACGGTCAATTGGACCGCCTGTTGGGCGTCGCGCAGGCGCCGCAATTCGGTTTCCGCGTTCAAGCGATCGGTGACGGGCACATCGCTGACGATACGGCCATCGCGCATGATCACGTTACGTTTCGTGTATCGAGCGATATCAAGCTCGTGCGTAACCATGACAACGGTAATTCCCTGAGCGTTCAGGTTTTGGAACACACCCATAATTTCGATGCTGGTCTGGCTGTCAAGATTGCCGGTGGGCTCGTCGGCGAGGAGCAAAGCCGGCTGGTTGACCAGAGCGCGGGCGATGGCCACGCGCTGCTGCTGGCCGCCGGAAAGCTGATTGGGATGGTGGCCGGCCCGATCGGCCAAGCCAACCGTTTCGAGAGCGCGAAGCGCGCGAGCGCGCTGCTCGCGACCGAGGAGATGACGATGCACATAAAGCATGGGCAGTTCGGCGTTTTCCAGGGCCGAGGTGCGTGACAACAAGTTGAAGCCCTGGAAAATGAAGCCGATTTTCCGGTTGCGAATGTCCGCCAGATCATCACGCCCGAGCTGGGAGGTATCGGTCCCGTCAAGGAGATAAACTCCCTGCGTGGCGCGATCCAGGCAGCCGATGATGTTCATGAGCGTGGATTTGCCCGAGCCGCTGGCACCCATGATGGCGACGAACTCGCCGGTCCTGATCTCCAAACTGACTCCTTGAACGGCGTGCACG
>CAIQQM010000034.1 GCA_903873945.1 uncultured Verrucomicrobiota bacterium | reverse complement strand
GGTCGGTGCGGAGGGAAAGAAGGCGGCAGTCCAAACCGATTACTCGGGTATGGGAAGTGTAGCCAACTTCCTGCACCGCATGTTCACACTGAAGGGAATGGCTGCCGGAGCACTGGCATTGCTGCTGATTGGCGCAATGGGATTCATCAGCACGGGCCATTTAAAAAGGCAGGCGAAAGCAATTGTGAGCGACACCTTGCCCGGCCTCTCTGATGCTGGCCAGGCCAATGCCAATCTCGGGCTGGCTTTCGATCGCACGTTGATATTCCTGACGACTGATGATCCTGGTCAGCGCGCGCAACTTCGCCGGGAAATTGAAGCGTCCACGCAGGCAACAACTTCGTGCCTGGATTCCTACAAGAAGGCAATCTACGAACACGATGATGAGGTTCTATTTGAAGAGGTATTGCAGAACCGGACGGCTTATCTGAAGATTAGAGATGAGGTGCTGTCACTAGCCCAAACCAATCGGCGGCAGGAGGCGATTGCCCTCTGCAAGGCTGAGTTGCTGCCGGCGTACTTTCACTACAAGGAAGCAGGAGACAGGTTATTCAAATACAATATACGCCAGGGGCAAACCCGCGGCCAGACCATCATGTTGGTTTGTACCGCAACCCAGTGGGTTGTCGCGATCATCGGAGTGCTTATCTTTATCGCGGGATTTCTGTTCGGCCTTTTTAAATGACGAACCAGTCCCCTGATTTCCTGCCCGTCTCAGGAATTGGTCCGCTTACGGCACGATCCGGGTTCCAGTTTTGCCGCTCAAGGCAGCAGGAAGCACTTCGGGGGTTGTGATCAGGGCCTCGCGGCCTCCGTTCTCCAGAAATTGCACGCAGGCCTGAATCTTCGGCAGCATTGAGCCAGGCTGGAAATGGCCCTCACTGATGTACTGCCTAGCTTCGGTAATAGTCATCGAGTCGAGGGCGCGCTGGCCGGGCTTGCCAAAGTTCAGGCAAACTTTTTCGACCGCAGTGGAGATGACGAGCAGGTCGGCGGCGATCTCCTTGGCGAGCACAGCGGAAGCCAAATCCTTGTCGATAACGGCGGCCGCGCCGCTCAGGTTGCCTTGTTCGTCGGCAGTGACCGGAATACCCCCGCCACCAGCGGCAATCACGACGTAACCATCCTTCACGAGTTTCTTGACGACATCGGCTTCGATGATGCGCAACGGTTTGGGCGAGGCGACCACACGCCGCCAGCCGCGGCCGGCGTCCTCGACCATTGTCCATTGCTCGACGCGCATACGCTCCTCAGCTTCTTTACGAGTGTAAAACTGGCCGATGGGTTTGCTTGGTTTCGCAAATGCGGGATCGTTGCGGTCCACCAAAGTCTGCGTGACAACGCTGGCAGCCAGCTTCTTCAACCCCCGGCGGCGAAACTCGTTTCCAAGGGCTTGTTGAATCTGATAGCCCAATGCGCCCTGGGTGTCAGCGCCGATGGAATCGAGCGGGACCGGGTGGAGAAGGCCGCGTGAATGTTCGCTGCGAAGAAGGATGAAGCCAACCTGCGGCCCGTTCCCGTGGGTGATCACCACATGAAAGCCCTTTTCAACCAGGTCGGCAATATGCCGGGCTGTTTCAACCACGGCCGCATACTGGTCGGGAACGCTCATGTGTTTCGCGTCTTTGATCAGCGAGTTGCCGCCGATAGCTATGACAATGGTCTTCATAATAGGGACATCCGAATAATTAAATCTGGCAGATTGAACCCCGGCAGGGAGTAACCGAATCCGTCAGGCGCCGAATTGTAACTCTGTCGCCCGGATTGGCGCCACAAAAATCTGCCCCGCAATGTGTTGTGGCACCCCAAAGCCTGAGGGCCGCGCCCTTTCCAGCTTTCAAGCTTGAAAAAGTTAAGGATGAGAAGCCATTTTGCTTGGCACAAGACCTGCCGTAGATTATAATGATAAAGTCGTTGAGACGTTTAGCCGGGCGTCGGCGCTGTGGACAATGCAGACAACAAGCAACCGCATACCGGAACGCGACATCGACGTAGTTGTATGACCATCCTGGACTTGACCAAAGCAACGGTTATTTGTGGCCTCATTGCTTTCCTGATCTACAGTTACCCTGTCCTCGGCCAGATTGTGCTGATTGGTTTCTTAAGTTTGTTGTGGCTGTCATACGCCCACAAAACCATCGCATATCTGCGGCGGAGGTAGAATTGTAGTCACGAGCCAGAGGCAGCGGCGCGAAACACTTCCTGCCGGCGCGGCAGGAAATTCGGGCAACTTTTCAGTGTGCCCAGCCTGTAAATGACGGACCAATGCCGCCCGCTAAGTGGCGGCTTCCTCAAATCATGAATCCTGACGTTCAAATTGTTTCGTTGTCCCGCAGCAAAGCGGATGTGCGGCGTTTTTTAAACGTCAGTTACGAGATCTACCGGGATGACCCTTACTGGGTGGCGCCGCTGCTGATGGACCTTGAGAAGGTATTCACTGACGCCAATCCGCTGTTTGACCACGCGACGATGCAGCTCTGGATTGCCTGCCGCGATGGACGCGACGTGGGCCGCATCGCCGGAATCGTTGACCGGAATCATAATCGCACAGCAGGAGACCGGGCCGTTTTTTTCGGTTTCTTCGAGTGCGTTGATGACAGGGAGGCGAGTCGCGCCTTGTTCAAAGCCGTAAACGACTGGGCCCGTCAGAGCGGCATGAGCCGCCTGCTCGGTCCCATGAACCCAACGACAAACGACGAGTGCGGGCTGTTGGTCGAGGGGTTCGATTCGTCGCCGGTGTTCATGATGACCTACAATCCGCGTTATTACATCCCCCTTGTGGAGGCTGAAGGTTTCCGGAAAGCGAAGGATCTTCTGGCGTTTCATATCGATCTGGCGACGATTCCCCTGGAACGGTTAAGCCGCATTGCCGACAAGATCAAGCAGCGCAACCCCAACCTGGCCTTTCGTCCCGTGAAGCGCAAGACGCTCGGACAGGATCTGGTCAAGGTGAAGGAAGTTTACAATTCGGCCTGGCAGGAAAACTGGGGTTTTGTGCCGATGACGGATGCCGAAATAGATTTCATGGCTTCCCGGCTGAAGCCCTTGCTTATGGAAGGGTTGATCTGGCTGGCAGAAGCGGGAGATGAGCCGGTTGGTTTCTTGCTGGCCCTGCCAGACTACAATATCCCGCTCAAGCCCTTGAACGGACGGCTGCTGACGCCAAAAATATTCAGCTTCCTTCCATACCTGTTCGGCTGGAAACATCCAGCACGAACCCGCGTGCTTACCCTAGGGGTGAAGGAAAAATACCGGTCCAAAGGGCTCGAGTCAGCAATGCTGATAGAGGGACTGAAGGTGGGCTTCAACGCCGGAGTTCGCGAGTCGGAAGCGTCCTGGATCCTCGAAGACAACGTCATGATGAGCCGTGTGATCGAGGCGATTGGCGGAAGGGTGTACAAGCGGTACCGGATATACGAGAGGGCAATCTGACGGAATTCAAGTTCCAACGCCCGCCCGGCAAGTTATTGCCCGGTTTTGCCTGCCGGGCTTCCGGAGGCGGGCAGGTGTGGCATGCCTGACTCCGCAACGGGTTTTCTGAATTTGAAATAGAACCGGTTTCCCAAGGGAATCAGGACCGCAGCGGCGACAAGACCCGTGAGAACATCCACCCCATAATGGTAACGGCAATAGACCGTGGAAAGGCACAGGAGGACGGCAGTTACCAGGTGGACATAACGAATACGCGGCAGGTAACGGAATGAGAAGAACACCGTACAGGTTGCCACCGCCACATGGCTGCTGGGTAATGCGGCACCAGGCGCTTCGAACACGCGGTAGATGAACGCCATGATGCGAAAGAAAACGCCCGATTTGACGGCATCAGGATATCCATCAGTGACGGCGAGTTGTTGAATCTGCCTCGGCAATTCATAGCCCGCTATCTCACGGAAAAACACACGGGGACCGATTACCGGCAAAAAGATGTAAACCAAGTAGCAAATGTAGAACAGGAAAGAGACCACGGAGACGTAATGGAAAAACTGCTGGCGATTGCGCAGGAACAAGGCGATCCCCACTCCGCCGATCATTAGATAATAAGAAAAATACGCCCCATAGAAAAGTTCGCTCACACCCAGCCAGGGCAATTTCTGCATAAACAAAACGCCGGGCTGACAGCCAAAAAGAGATTGCTCCCAAAGGATGACCGTAGGATCGAGGTAGTCCTTAAAGAACATGCGGTTCAGCCAGCCTGTCTCGCAAAAGAACCACGTGTAAAGCAGGATGGGATAAAAATGTCTCAGAAAGCCCAGCACTTTGACTAGCCCCAAACGAACTGGTGCTTGAACCAAACTGTGGACCAACACCAGGATTGCCAGATGGGTGGCGAGGAGCCAATGCCACGTTGGCACGGTTCCGTTGTGGAAAAAAAGAATCAGCAACCCTACCAGCGCCGAATATATCTGGGTCGCGTAATCAACGAAAGTATAGCGTTTCATTTCCAGCATCGGGAAACCCTTCTGCGCGGCCGGTACAAATGATTGGGAACAATGGCTCCTGTGTTATAGCCAACCCGCCTTTCGATACCAGCTCAACGTTCCGGCAATTCCGGCTTTAAGATTGGTTCGGCACTCGCAACCAATTTCCCGTCGCAGCAGGGATGCGTCACACACCCAGCCGGGTGCCTTTAACTCGGCAAATTTCTGCAGGCCCAGAATGTTCGCCTTGCCCGTAAAACGCGCGATGATCTCCCGGGCCAAACAGAGTTGCCACAGAAACACCAATGGCAAGGGAAAGGGCATGGCCCAAATTTTCATTTGGGATGCGATTTCATCGGCCATTCCCCGCGCGGTAATAACTTCTTCGGACGCGACAAAATACGTCTTGCCCGCAGCAGCCGGGAGCTCAAGGCATACCATCGCGGCTTCAGCCAGGTCCCTCACGTAAATCAAGCTCAAGGCCTGTTTCCGATTAGGAGTCGGCAGCAAGTGGCATTTCACCGTTTTGAACAGAGGCAGGAACCCGGTATCCCGTGGTCCATAAACCGCAGACGGCCGCAAAATCACATGTTCGAACCGGCAGTGATTGCGCACCTCCCGTTCGCCCTCTAATTTGCTCCTGCCATATTCGGAAACGGGGCGCGGGAGTGTGTCTTCTCTCACCGGGCAGGCGAGCTCCCCCGGTCCGGCGGCAGCCAGGCTGGAAATATGCACAAGTCGCCGCATCTGGCCGGGTTGGGCATTTGCCGCCTCAACGACATTACGCGTTCCGATATGATTGATTTCGTAGAACTCGGACGTCCGGAGCGCTTTTGTGCAGCCGGCACAATGGATGATGTGAGTAATGCCGGACATCGCCGCTCGAAGACTGACGGGATCGGACACCGAACCGTGGCGCACCTCAACCTCAGACCCCAGCGGTTCGAGGAATCGTTTATTGCTGGTTGGCCTAAGCAGGATTGCCGTGGGCAAGCTTCGTGCGCAAAGCTGGTCCAGAATGTGGCTGCCGACAAATCCATTCGCTCCTGTCAGCAGAATCTTCAATCAAATCAGATCAAGTTCTTTGCCAACCTTGCTAAGCTTGTCCAGGGCAAAATCGATCTGTTTGTCGGTATGAGTTGCCATCAGGCTGATCCGCATGAGTTCTTGTCCGGGTGGAACGGCAGGCGAAACGACCGGATTTACGAAGACGCCTTCCTCCTGCAGCCGCTTGCAAAGGTTGAAGGCGACCATCAAATCACGGCAATAAACGGGTAAAATTGGCGTTTCGGAGTCACCGAGGTCAAAGCCCAGGTCCAGAAGGCCTTGCTTCATGCGCGTGGTATTGCGCCAAAGCTGGGCGATTCTTTCCGGTTCCTGGACCATGATCTTCACGGCAGCCAGCACTGCCGCAGCGTTTGCCGGACTCATACTGGCGCTGAAAATCAACGAACGGGAATGGTGCTTCAGATAATCAACCGTCAGGGCGTCGGAGGCGATGAATCCGCCCAAGCTGGCCAATGATTTGCTGAAGGTTCCCATGATCAGGTGGACCTGGTCAGTCAGGCCGAAATGGCTGGCTGTGCCGGTCCCATTCTTGCCCAGCACACCGATGGAATGGGCATCATCAACCATGACCGCTGCTCCATGCCGAGCAGCGATGCGACAAAGCTCTGGCAGTGGAATAATGTCGCCTTCCATGCTGAAAACCCCATCCACCACGATGAGCTTCCCGGCTTTGGGTTCGAGGCTTTGAAGCCGGTTTTCCAGGGCGGCCATGTCCTTATGCGAAAAACGGAGGAACTTGCCCTGCGCCAGCAAACATCCCTCAACAATACTGGCATGGTTGCTCTTGTCGCCCAGGACATATTCTCCCTTGCCCACCAATGCGCTAATAACACCGAGATTAACCTGAAAACCCGTACTGTACAACAACACAGCCTCTTTGTTGACCAGTTTCGCCAGAGCCGCCTCAAGCTCCAAGTGAATATCCAAGGTGCCGTTCAGGAAGCGTGAGCCCGCGCAACCCGTGCCATATTTCTCCACTGCGGCCTTGGTGGCCTCCTTGATCCGAGGGTGATTCGTCAAGCCCAGATAGCTGTTCGAGCCCAGCATCAGAACTTTCTTGTTGTCGATGATGACCTCGGTGTCCTGGGCTGAGGAAATCGTTCGAAAATAAGGATAAACACCCAGTTCCCGCAAGCGGGCAGCAGTTTTGAAGTTCTTAACCTTGTCGAACAACTCCAAGGGACGCGGTGTAGCGGACTTGAATTTCGCGTGCACAACCGGATGATTCACTACTGACGGAGACGAGCTCTTCTTCCTGGGCAACGGATAAAACCCACTCTGATCTGCCGGGCCGTCGTCCAAGGCAGGCATCTTGTCACGGTAAGTCATAATTAAGAGTCGCCAACAGACCTTTCGTTTGGCCATTCTTTTACCCTTAATCCTCCGGCTGGCAAGTATAAATTGGATGCTGGAGGAGTTGCGAGCGGGCTTGATTATCAAAACTCCAACAGTAGCCTGAACAGTATATGAATGGGAAAATGACTCTGGTTCTGCTTCTTCCGGCCCTCTTCATGGCGGTTAGCAGCATGGCTCAACCGACTAACCCGGCCGTCCGGCTTAAGGAATTCCAGAAACGCGCTGCCAGGTTCAACTCCGTCATCAGCCTCCCCCAGTTCGAGATGACCACGAATGAGATTCACAATTCCATTCGCAAAACGATCGCCAGCGGCAATACAGCCCTGGACCAGATCGGCGCACTCAAGCCGAATCAGGTTGCGTTTACAAACACTGTCCGCGCTTTGGATGACATTGGTTATCAGATCGGTTTGACGGATAATCGCCTCTCGCTTCTCAAGGAAACCAGCACCAATGCCGTGCTCCGCGACGCCGCCACCGAAGCGCTTAAAGAATTGGAGGAGTGGACGGTTGGCCTGGATTACCGTGAGGATGTTTATAAGGCGCTTAAAACCTACGCGGATACCAAGCCCGATCTGAAGGGCGAGGATGCCAAACTTCTATCCGAAACCATGCGTGACTATCGCCGGGCCGGCTTGGACCTGCCCAAAGCCCAGCGTGACGAGATTGAGCGCATGCGCAAGGAACTTTCCCGGCTGACAACCGATTACGAGGCGAACATCACCAAGGCGGAACAGTCCATGAAGTTCACCAAAGCCGAGCTGGAAGGTGTACCGGACGATTTCCTGGGGCAAGTGAAGACCGGGAATGATGAATATACGGTCAAGGTCAATGTCACCTGGCATTACCTGAGCGTTATGGATAACGCGAAACGCGAGGCCACACGCAAAAAACTGGAGACGGAACGCGATAATCTGGCCCGCGCCGAGAATATCCCGTTGCTCGAGAATATCCTCCCACTACGGGATGACGTTGCCCGAAAGTTGGGCTACAAAAGCTGGGCCGATTACCAGACAGAGGTCAGGATGGTCAAGAACGCCGCGACGGCCATCAATTTCCTTGAGAAACTTAGCGCAGGCCTGCAACCCAAGTTCGATGCCGAACTGGCTGAATTCCGCCAGCTCAAGGTCAAAGAGACCGGCGACACTAACGCTCAGATCTGCATCTGGGACTGGCGTTATTTCAGCAACCAGTTAAAAAAAGAAAAATACTCCATCGATGCCGAGCAACTGCGTGTTTTCTTCCCATACCAGCGAGTGCTTGAAGGCATGTTCGGCATTTACCAGAGTATGTTCGGGCTGAAGTTCGAATGCGTTGAACCACCCTATAAATGGGTCGACGACCTCCAGCTTTGGGCCGTGTTTGATGCCAGGAGCGGTGAGCCGCTCGGGCTGTTCTACCTCGATATGTTCCCGCGTGATGGTAAGTACAATCACTTCGCCCAGTTCGGCATCATTGAAGGGAAAAGGTTCCCCAACGGAAAATATCAGAGACCTACTGTTGCCCTTATTTGCAACTTCCCGTCGCCGACCAAGGATAAACCCTCGCTACTTGACCACAACGACGTCGAAACGCTGTTCCATGAGTTCGGCCACGCGATGCACTCGATTCTGACCCGCGCCAATTACTCCCGCTTCTCCGGCACGAGCGTCCCGCGCGATTTCGTCGAAGCCCCCTCACAAATGCTCGAGAACTGGGTCTGGGACAAAAAGGTCCTGGACAGTTTCGCGGCGGATTACCGCGACTCTTCGAAAAAGATCCCGGCTGATATCCTTTCGAAACTGAAAGAGGCCAGGCTGGCAACTGAAGGCACCCGTTATCGCCGCCAGCTCTCTTTTGGTTTGACGGACCTCGTGCTGCACAGTCAAATCCATGACAGCAACGCCAAAGAAGCCTTGCCCCTTTCCAACAAGACCCTCAGCAAGGTGTTCCTTCCCCTGATTCCGGACACTGCTTTTGTCGCTTATTTTGGCCACCTGATGCACTACGACGCCGGCTACTATGGCTACGCCTGGGCTGATGCGATCGCGGCCGACATGGCCACCGTGTTTGAGCAGTCGCCGAAGGGGTATTTTGACGAGGCCACAGGCCGACGGTTGCGCCAGGAGATCTATGAACAGGGTGATTCCCGCGATGTGAATATTTCCATCGAGAAATTTCTTGGGCGGCAACGCTCCCTGGAACCGTTCCTCAAGAAGATTGGCATTCAAACCAATGCAGCAACTGCCAGTTTGACCGGCAAGCCCTAAACGAACACTGCCGGGAACGTTCTTTGAAAAGTCCCGGTTGGAACCGGAAGTGGTTTCCCAAACGCACGCTACGCTTGCTTTTTTCGCGGTCCGGGGCTTACCAGCACCTTGGGAAGCAGGATGGAAAAGGTGTTTACACTTTCCGCTCCTGAGACAAATATGTTGTTTCAGGCTGGGCGCGTGGCGGAATTGGCAGACGCGAAGGACTTAGGATCCTTTGGAGAAATCCTTGCAGGTTCGATCCCTGTCGCGCCCACCAATAGAATCAAAGGGTTTTAATGATTGGTGTGTTGGGGCAAAGGCAGGTTCGCTCAAGAAATGCCTTCACGCGCGCTTGAACTTCCTCCGCTCTAGAGTTGACTTCGCAATACGGAACCGGAAACCGGCAGTAATCGGAACAAGGTTTGTATGGGCAGGCTTTGCCTTCGAGCCATTGCGCTGCCGAATGCAGCGGCGCAAACCACTCAGGCAACTGCGGACCGAACAACGTAAAGGTCGGCACTCCGCATAATGCCGCCAAATGGCCAGGCCCGGAGTCGTTGCCGATGAAGACTGCCGCACGTTCCACCAGCGCCAGCAGCGATGAAACCGTTTGCGGCGTGGCAAGGCTCGGTTCACCGGTCGCCAACCACCAATTCCTCTGATCGGGGTCGCAAGCCACTTGCACTCGATAACCTCGTTCGCGCAGCCAAGCAACCAAGTTGCGATATCTGTCCAGCGGCCAAACCCGCACCGGCTGACCAGCGCCGGTGTGTACCAGAACCTCGTCTCCGCGAGGACCTTGCGGCACTTGGGGAGGCTCCCATTCAGACAGAGCCAGTTCGAGGGCCTGAGCCAATACCCGCCAGTTTTCATAACGATGTGCCAGAGGATCTGGCCGGGCAAGGGGTTGGGTCAGGAAAACCTGACTGCCAACGCGGGGAAATCCCAAGCGCTTCCTGGCGCGAACAAGCCTGAGCAGGATGTGGTCGCGCGGATCCCAGCGAGCGGACAGGCCCACCTGAAACCGCTCCGCGCGCAGTTTGCCCAGGCGGAAGATATCCAGCCAGGGCCAGGAAAAGAACCTGTACTTCTGCTTGAACGCGGTCCACGGTGCGGTAAATGGAATCACCCTCACCGCGCTCCAAAAATGTGCCTGTAAATCCAGCGCAAAGGGCTTTGCCAGAAGCGTCACATCGAATTTCTCGCTCGCCGCCCTCAAAAAAGGCGTGGCTATTGCCAGATCGCCCAACCCCCAAAGCTCCACCACCAGAAGTTTTGGCTTCACAACGGATACTGGCTGGCGAAATTCAGGATTTGGCAGTGTCATTGAGTCGCGCGCGATTGGATCCGGAGCCGCTCCAGATATGAGCGCAGCACCGTGATCCTCACGTAACCCGGATTTCAAAGACTAATGCGCCAGCCTGATTGTGTAAAGCACTGCTGCCCGGCACAGAAGTGGTCAAGCTTGATTCAATGCAAAAAACGAACTATTTCTCTTCAAAGGCAGATCACCATGCGTATGACTCGAATTCTCGAAAAACTCATTGCCATCCTTTTTGTGCTTCCCTTCATTTTCGGTTCGGCGCCCGATGCTCGCTCGGCTCAGACCCAATCCCTCGTTGATGGCAACACGGCCTTTGCCCTGGCGCTCTATGGCCAGCTCAAGACGGTACCCGGCAACCTCTTCCTCTCCCCCTACAGCATCTCCACCGCCCTGGCAATGACCTGCGTCGGCGCACGCGGCAACACCGGGAAGCAAATAGCGCAGGTCCTCCACTTCGACCAGACCCAAGGACAGCTCCATTCCTCCTTTGGCGAACTCCAACGCCAGATCAACGAAACCGGCAACCAAAAGGGAATCGAGCTGAGCGTCGCCAATACGCTGTGGGCCCAAAAAGGCCATCCTTTCCTGCCCACCTTTTTGGAAGTCGCCAGAAGCGATTACCAAGCCAGCGTCAACCAGATTGACTTCAAGACCGGAGCGGAGACAACCAGGGGCGGGATCAACCACTGGGTGGCACAAAAGACCAAGGATAAAATCAAGGACATCCTGCCGCCCGGCAGCCTCAGTGACCTTACCCGGCTGGTTCTGGTAAACGCCATTTACTTCAAAGGCGTTTGGACTAAACCGTATGACAAAGCCCTAACCTCTACCCAACCGTTCCATCGTTCGACGACCAACCAGGTGGATGTGCCGCTCATGCACCACTTCGATAATGTCAGATACATGGAGAACAGCGATTTCCAGGCCGTAGAACTACCCTACCGGGGCGACGAGCTTTCGATGGTGGTATTGCTGCCGCGCCAGACCAATGCCTGCGGCGAATTGGAAAACCAGCTAACCCCCACACTGCTTTCGGACGCGCTCAGCCAAATGAAACAGCAAAAAATCGAAATCTTCCTGCCCAGGTTCAATCCGATTCCCATCCTTTGGACACAAAAGCAATAGCGCCCGGAAAAAGGGGGATTGGGGAAAACCGGATTGACTTTGCCCCGCTCGCTCCTGATTCCGTTTCCCGCGCAGAACGTGGAAAACTGAAGCTACACAGGAACGAGACGACTATAACCCAAGGCAAAGACTCGGCCAGAGGCCGCCGCTCTCAAGCACGGGCGCGCAGTATGGCGGCCACCGTTTCGGCTTTGAGGTCTCCGTGCTCGCCGAGCACCGTGTTCCGCCCGGCAAACCGGACGCGGACCTTTTCGGCGGCTTCGGCGGCGCTGATCTTGTAATCGCGCAAGCGTGTTGGCATGCCCAGCGAATGGAAAAACTTCTCCGTCCTAGCAATCGCCCTGGTTGCAGTTCTGACCTTCCAAACCCGCTGGCCATACTGTTCAAGTTTGGCTTTCTTGCGCTCCAGTTCGTGCTTCAAAATTCCCGGCAACACGATGGCCAAGGTCTCAGCGTGGTCCAGGCCGTAGAAGGCGGTCAGTTCATGCCCAATCATGTGCGTGGACCAGTCCTGGGGCACACCGCAGCCTATCAGAGTGTTCAACGCCAGCGTGGCGCTCCACATAAAAGCGGCACGCGCCTCGTAATTCCTCAACTCGACGAGCGTCACCGGTCCGGTTTCGATCAAAGTCTGGAGTATTGATTCGGAAAAGCGGTCCTGCAGTGGCGCCCCGGCTGGGTAGGTCAAATATTGCTCCATTACGTGAACAAAAGCGTCAACGACGCCGTTGCGCACCTGTTTCTGCGGCAAGCTGAAAGTCGTTTCCGGGTCGAGCACCGAGAAGACCGGGAAGACCACTCCGGAGGCCAGCGCGAGCTTTTCCCGGCTCGACTGGCGGGAGATAACGGCGTTGCCATTGGACTCCGAACCGGTGGCCGGCAAAGTCATCACCGCGCCCAGAGGCAGCGCGGTTTTGACATGTTTTCCACTGCTGCGCAGAATGTCCCAGGGGTCCGCCCCATCAAAACGCGCGGCGGCGGCGATGAACTTCGCCGCGTCCAGCACCGAGCCGCCGCCTACCGCCAGAATGAACCCGACCTGGCTAGCTTTCACCTGGTCAAGCGCCTTGAGGCAGGTTTCGTAAAGCGGGTTGGCTTCAATGCCACCAAACTCGATAACGCGATGGTTTTTGAGCGCGGTCTTGACTTGCTCATAGACGCCATTGCGCTTGATGGAACCGCCGCCATAGAGCAGCAGCACCGGGGTATTGGCGGGCACCCGCCCGCCCAGCTCCGCAATCATGCCGCGGCCAAAGAGAATTTCGGTGGGATTTTTGAAGATGAAGTTTTGCACAAACTATTTCCTTTCAGGAGACCACACCCCGTCAGCCTTTGCGCCTGAAGCGGGGCGATTTTCGTCTCTCATTGAGCCTTCAGTCGCTCACCGCTTGACGCCTTGCCTATCTATTATGCCAACCCGGTGCTTATCGCACCTGAATATAACTCGATCCTTTCGCCTGGCAGATAGGACAACTTTCGGGCGGAGTCCCAAACTCGATATGCCCGCACACCGGACAGAGATAAATCTTAGACTCTGGCAGGTCCTGTCCCTTCTTCACTGCTTCCAGTGCGAGTTTATAAAGCCGAGCATGAACCGCCTCCGCCTTGGCCGCATAATTGAACATCCGCTTAGCTTTATGACCCTCGGCTTCGGCTTGCTTAAGCATGGGCGGGTACATTTGGGTAAACTCGTAGGTCTCGCCCTCGATAGCAACGCCGAGGTTCTCTACTGTGGACCCGATGCCGTCCATCGCCCCCAGGTGTCCTTCCGCATGAATTCGCTCCGCCGCCGCCGCCGTATGGAAAAGCGTGGCGATATTCTTGAAGCCCTCTTTCTCGGCCTTTCTTGCGAAGGCCAGATACTTCTGGCTGGCCTGGCTTTCTCCGGCGAATGCTTCTTTCAGGTTATCTTTGCTGGTTTTCATATTGGTAATTATTGGTAATTCGAGGTGTTATGACTGAACAGATGGGCGCAGGGTGGTAGGTGGAAATGGGGATTTCAAGCAACAAGTTTCCCCGTTATCGCCCGGTTCAGTGAAAAAATCCGCGTTTAATCTTGAGATGCCAAACATCTGCTTCAATCCGTGGCAAAGACGCCCCAACTTCAGCCTCTTAACCTTTACCCACGCCTCCGCTCAAGCCAGTGGCATTCCAAACCAATCCCCGATAATCGCCCAGGACTTGTTGGTCACGGCCGCGAGCGTCTGCTGAACCATGGGAATCTGGATCACAACGATCAGGATGATGAAACCGTAACGCGCAACTTTCTGATAGGTCTCATGGCTTATCCCCAGCAGACTCCGCGCCGCTTGCGAACCATCCAAGGGCGGGATCGGCAGCAGGTTAAACCAGCACAGCAACAGGCTCAGATGCGCCGTGTCTTTGCATACTTCAACCATGCTGGGGTAATGCGCCGCGTAACCGATGCGCGCCAGCCCCATGAAAACAATGGCCAGCAACAAGTTCATCCATGGTCCCGCCAGCGTCACCATCATGTCATCCATCCGCGGGTTCCGCAGGTTATACGGATTCACCGGCACCGGCTTGGCCCAGCCTAAAAGGAACCGGCTTAACCCCGAACCCGTCATCGAAAGAAAAATCATCAGCAACGGCAGCACCACCGTTCCAATCAGGTCAATATGGACAATCGGGTTCAGCGATACCCGGCCTTGCAGGCGCGCCGTATCATCCCCGCACTTCCACGCCATCCACGCATGCCCGAACTCGTGAAAAGTCAGGAGTATCAGCAGGGCGAGATACAGAATCAGCCCGTCAACCAGCAGCTTAGGGTCCATTTCCCGACAGCTTAGCGCATCGTCCTTTTCAAGCCGAGCCATTTTCCCGGGAACACGCGATGATTTGGACTCATCCAGTTAATTTGAACGCGCGAGCAAATATCTGCTAAGTTAATAGACCGGCATGGTGAAAAGAAACCGAACCAGCAGTGAACCGTTTCAGAGCGTCGAAACACTCGAAGATTTGCTTAGCATGCCGACTACGCCCGTAGTCACAGCGCTGGCCAAGCTTAAAGGGGATTTTGTTGTGTTGGGAGTTTCGGACCCGGCAGGATCTTCGCTGGCGCAACTGCTGAAAAGGGCGTTTGTTTCGGCAAAAATCAAACACCATGTCATCGGCGTGGCAAGTGTTGCCGAGGCGGGCAGCGAGGCGACGCTGCAGTCGGCGGGCATTGAGACGGTAAACTGCGACCTGCTGGACGATGATTTGGTGCGGAAATTGCCCGAGGCACCCAATGTAATTTGCATGCCAGGAACCGGTGCCGACGCCGCGGAAGACGAGGCGAGCAGATGGGCGGCCAACACCCTGCTGCCGGCCGTGGTCTGCAAACGGTATCGCCAGAGCCGCGTCGTGGCTTTTTCGACGGGCAATATTTATGAACCGACGTTGGTCAGCCAGGGCGGCTCGGTTGAATCAGACCCGGTGGCGCCGGTCGGGGAGCGGGCGATGAGTTGCCTGGGGCGAGAACGGATTTTTGAGTATTTCAGCCAGAAAAATGGGACCCCGGTGGCTTTGGTCCGGCTGAGTCACGTCTGCGAGCTGCGCTATGGGATATTGGCGGAGCTGGCAAAACAGGTGTGGGAGGGCGAAGTCATCGACCTTGCGGGCGGTTACTTCAACGCGATTTGGCAGTCCGACGCGCATACGGCAGTGATACAAGCATTGGCCCACGCCGCTAGCCCGGCCCTGATCATCAATGTCACCGGACCGGAAATCCTATCGGTGCACAAGGTCTGCGAGGATTTCGGGCGTTGGATGAACCGGCAACCGAAGTTCACCGGGGCAGAATCGCCAACAGCGCTTTTAAGCAACGCACGGCAGGCTGGCCGGTTGTTTGGTCCGCCACATGTGAAGGCGGACCAGATGATGCGCTGGGTGGCAGAGTGGGTGATGCGCGGGGAACGGAATTAGCGCCTGCATCGCGCTGCTGGCTCAAGCCCAAAGCTTCTCAGGATAGGCGCCGAGGCGCACCAAGGCGCGGATGTTTTCGATCACCAATGGCCGATCTTCCCGGTAGGTGACACCAAACCATGAGGCTGTCGTGGGCAACACCTTCACGCGCGCCTGCTTCTGCTGAATCAGCGCGTTGACCATCGAAGGGATGTAGAATTCGGCTTTGGGATTGCCCCGGGCATTTTCAAGAAACTGTGCGAATGGGGGCTTTGCCTGGGCGAAAACTGCGGGAGTAAAGCCCCAGAAATTCATCGAAACCATCTCGTTGCCGGTGAGCGATCGGTATTTGCCTTCGGCTTCCTGGTGACGCGCGCCACCGGGCATTTTTTCGATAGCGGTCAGTTCCTCGACCGAAGTGAGAAAATCGTCGGCATCGGTGCGGCAAATGCCGCGGGCCACGGTGCCGTGTTCCGAAAGTGTGGAACTCAACTTGAAACCGACCATGGAGTAAAGATGGTCCCGGGCAGCGGCGGTTTCCGAAGCAAGAAACCGGCCCACGACCCTAAAGGAGTCAGCACCGTAGAAATCGTCGGCGTTGATAGCGGCGAAAGGTTCGCTGAGTTCGGAGGTGGCGCAGAGCAGGGCGTGGCCGGTGCCCCACGGTTTCTGGCGGTCGGCGGGGATTTGGAATCCGGCCGGGAGCAGCGCGTCCAGGGATTGGAACACATAGCGCACATCCATCCGATTCTCGAACCGGCGGCCGAGCACGTCCCGAAAGTCTTTTTCGATATCGCGCCGGATGACGAAGACCACCTTGCCGAAGCCTGCGCGACAAGCGTCAAACACGGAATAATCAAGCACGGCTTCACCGTGCGGGCCGACGGGGTCGATTTGTTTCAAGCCGCCGTAGCGGCTGCCGATGCCGGCGGCCATCACAAGTAAGCCGGGTTTTGGGTTCATGAAAACAAAATGCGGTTGTCAGTTGAACTTGGTGGATCTGGATCTGGCGCTCATGGAATAACGTGATTCAACTGAGGATCAATCAAATGGTCGGGGCGGTGAGATTTGAACTCACGACCTTCTGAACCCCATTCAGACGCGCTACCAAGCTACGCTACGCCCCGAACCATTCCGCCGGCCGCTGTCGGCCGACGCAGAAGAAGAGTATTCAGCGAAAACACGTCTTGAGCAACAAGGATTTTTGCCAGCCATGGGTTCGCCAAGCGAAAATCGTGGGCCGCCCCCCTGCCCCCTCTCATCACTCGGTTTTCTTGCGCACCATGGTATGAGTGGCGTGACCGTAGAAAGCCTCGGCGGCTTCCATGATGGTCTCGGACAAGGTCGGATGCGGATGGACGGTGAGGGCCACATCTTTGGCCGTTGCGCCCATCTCGACGGCGAGCACGCCCTCGGCAATCAATTCTCCCGCCCCATAGCCAACAATGCCAACTCCCAGAATTCGCTCGGTATCGGGGTCGATGATCAGTTTGGTCAGGCCCTCGGGATGGTCGAAAGATAATGCGCGCCCCGATGCCGCCCACGGGAATTTTGAGACCTGGACCTCGATACCCTTCGCTTTGGCTTCCGCCTCGCTCAAACCGCACCAAGCAACTTCGGGGTTGGTGAAGACAACCGCCGGAATGGTGACGCCCTCGAAAGTGCTTCCCTCGCCGGCTATCACTTCCACGGCGATGCGCGCTTCCTTGGAGGCCTTGTGCGCCAGCATCACGCCGCCCGCGATGTCGCCAATCGCATAGATCGCCGGATCGGTCGTCTGCTGTCTTTCGTTGACTTGGATAAAACCTTTGGCATCGAAAGAAACTTTGGTGTTCTCCAGACCAATGTCATTGGCGTTCGGAGCTCGGCCAACCGCGACGAGCACGCGGTCGTAAAGTTCCTCCCTGGCCTGACCGTCCATTTCGAACTCGACTTTGATCTGCTTCCCGCTCGTGGACATCCGGACGACTTTCGTTTTAAGGCGGACTTCCTTAAACGCCTTTTTGGCGTAGGCAATCACGGGCTGGGCGAGGTCCGGGTCGGCGCCGGTAAGAATGGAATCGAGCGCCTCGGCAAGAACCACTTTGCTGCCAAGTGTCGCATAGACCGTCCCCAATTCCATGCCGATGTAGCCACCGCCGATAACGAGCAGGCTCGCGGGAATATCCTCCACTTCCAGCGCTTCCCGCGAAGTCATCACCCGCGGGTTGCCGAGGTCAAAGGCCTTCGGCAGGGCGGACTGTGAGCCTACCGCGACGATCGCATGGTCGTATTTGACGAACTGCTGGCCCTGCTCGGTCTCGACGCGAAGCGTGTTTGAATCTTCAAAATAACCGCGCCCACACAACACCTGCACACCGCGCATCTTCGCCAACTGGGCAATGCCGCCTGAAAGGCGGGCAAGGATGGAATCCTTCCAGCTTTTGAGTTTGACGACGTCGATGCTCGGCTCAGCAAATTTGATGCCGCGATGCTCGGATTCGCGGGCCGCAGCGATGGTATGCGAGGCGTACAGCAGGGCCTTGGAAGGGATACAGCCCTGGTTCAAGCAAACGCCGCCAAGCCGCTTATCGCGCTCGACCAGGATGACTTTCTTCCCGAGGTCCGCCGCGTAAAAAGCCGCGGCATAACCGCCCGGCCCCGCACCAACAACTACAATTTCAGTTTTAATGGGTTCCATAAAAAAACAGGTCAGAGCTTCACGTCCTCTTCGCGGAAGTTTTCAAAAGCCTGGACAAGATCCACGGTAAAACAGGCGGCCACGCCGCCGTCAATTACCCGATGGTCATACGAAAGACAGATGGGAAGCATCAGACGCGGTTCGACTACAGCCTGATGAACCACGGCTTTCATCGCACCGCGGCCAAGGCCGAGGATGGCGACTTCGGGTTTATTCACGATGGGTGTGAAATGAGCGCCGCCAATCCCGCCCTGGTTGGAGATTGTAAAAGTGCCGCCCCGGAGTTCCTCGGCGGACAATTTTCGTTCGCGGGCCTTCTTTGCCAAGGCTTCAATCTCCTTTGAAATGTCGAGCAGGCTCTTCTTATCCGCATTATGAATGACGGGCACGATCAGCCCCGCTTCCGTATCCACCGCCACGCCAATGTGGTAATATTCTTTCAGAACGATTTCCTGTGCAGCTTCATCGAGGCTGGAATTGAAACTCGCATGTTTCTTCAAGGTATTCACAACGACCTTCACGGCGAACGAAGTCAACGTAAGCCGCGCGCCTTTCTGCTCATAAGCAGGGGCGTATTTTTTCCGCAGAGCGGTCAGGTCCGTGATGTCCGCTTCATCGAATTGGGTAACGCGTGGAACTGAGGTCCAGGCCTCGGACATGCGCCGCACAATGACCTGACGCAATTGAGAAAGCGGCTTCCTGGATATGGGACCCCACTTGGAAAAATCAATTCGCCCGGCTGGAACGGATATGGCAGCCGCAGAAGTTGCCGGTTTCAGAGGTTGCGCGGCGAGTTGCTGCAAAAGCTGAATATGGGCGCGAACGTCTTCCAGCAGAATCCGCCCGGCCGGCCCGCTGCCGCGCACGCGGGCAAGATCGACGCCAAGCTCACGCGCCAGCTTGCGGATGGATGGAGCAGCAGCAGCCGGCACAGCCGGAATGGGCAGGACTCCCAAGGCGGCCTCAGGTTTCGGCTTGCCAAGTACGGGCTTGTAAGCTTTCGCCCTCGGCGCAACCCGGGCGCTTTCCGCCACCGCCGGCCCAGCGGCAGCACCGCTTGCGCTTAACGTGAGGATACGCTGGCCGACGCTGATTTTATCTCCGGCTTTCACAAAGACCTTTGTCACCTTGCCCTCCATGGTGGAAGGAATGGTGGCCACGGCTTTTTCGTTTTCCAATTCGAGGATGGGCTGGTTTTTGGTGATTTGGTCACCCTCTTTGACAAACAAACTCACCACTGTCCCCGAATCGGCGCCTTCGCCCAAATTAGGCAGTAACAGGTCCATAATTTAAATTACAATTCTCTATGTCCGACAAATCAGTTCCAATGAAAGTGCCCGGCTGGCCGCGGTTATTCAATCGCCAGCCCTTCATCTGCGACTGCGTTCTGGAAGCCTAGACGATCTTCGGAAAATCCTTCTCCGGGTCCACACCCAATTCCAAAATCGCTTTTTTCACGAGGCTCTTTTCGACCTGGCCTTTCTCAGCCAAGGCAAAGAGCGTGGCGATGACCGTCGTTTCCGCATCCACTTCAAAGAAGCGGCGCAGTTCCGCGCGCGTATCGCTGCGGCCAAAGCCATCGGTGCCCAATGTCATCAGGCCTCCAGGGACCCACGGCGCAATCTGGTCAGGCACAAGTTTCAGGTTGTCCGAGACGGCGACGAAAACCCCCTGTTCGCCCGCCAGCACGGTTTCCAGGTGGGATTTCTTCGGTGGCTCGTCGGGGTGGAGCATGTTCCAGCGCTTCGCGCGCAGCGCGTCATTGCGCAGCAGCTTGTAGCTGGTCGCGCTCCAGACATCCGCGGACACGTCGAACTTCTCCGCCAGGAGCTCCTGCGCCCGCAACGCTGACCGGATGATGGGGCCGCTGCCGAAAATGTGGGCTTTGAGCTTCTTTTTTTCAGGGCCAGGCTTCAATTTATAAAGCCCCTTCAGGATCCCCTGCTCCGCTCCTTCGGGCATCGGCAGCATGGCGTAGCTCTCGTTGTAAAGCGCCAGGTAGTAAAAAACATCCTCGCCTTCCGAATACATCCGCCGCATCCCGTCAGCGATTATCACCGTCAGTTCGTATGTGAATGCCGGGTCATAAGTCAGCAACGTGGGCAGCGCGCTGGACAAAACCAGGCTGTGACCGTCCTGATGCTGCAATCCCTCGCCATTCAAAGTCGTACGGCCTGACGTTGCTCCGAGCAGGAAGCCCTTCGCCTTCATGTCTCCGGCCAGCCACATTAAATCTCCAATGCGCTGGAAACCGAACATCGAGTAATAGATATAGAACGGGACCAGGTGCCGGCCATGCGTGGCATAGGCAGTGCCGGCCGCGATAAAGGAAGCCATTGAACCCGCTTCCGTAATTCCTTCCTCGAGAATCTGGCCGTCCTTGGCCTCATTGTAGTAGAGCAACGACTTGCTATCCACCGGATCGTACAGTTGTCCCTTCGGCGAATAAATGCCGATCTCGCGAAACAGCGCATCGAGACCAAATGTCCGCCCTTCGTCCGGAATAATCGGCACGATCTGCCGGCCGATGGATTTGTTCCGGATGAGCAGGCTGAGGAAGCGGACAAATCCCATGGTGGTTGACATGTCCAGCCGTCCCGAACCTTTGAGCAGCTCGGAGAACGAATCGAGCCCAGAAACCTCGAGCGATTTAGCTGTCACGACACGCCGCGGCAAAAAGCCGCCGAGCTGCCTGCGCCGCTTCAACAAATACTGCGTCTCGCGGCTCTGGGGAGGCGGACGAAAGAAAGGCGTCTCGGCTATTTCCTCGTCGCTGATCGGTATGTGGAAACGCTCGCGGAATTCGCGCAGCTCTTTTTCGTTCAGTTTCTTCTGCTGGTGCGTAATGTTACGACCTTCGCCCGCTTCGCCCAGACCGTAACCCTTGACCGTTTTCGCCAGGATGACCGTCGGCTGGCCCTTGTGTTCTGCCGCGGCTTTGTAAGCGGCATAGACCTTGCGCGAATCGTGACCTCCGCGAAGCAGCTTGTGAATCTGTTCGTCGCTCAGGTGATTCACCAGCTCGAGCAGCTCGGGGTATTTCCCAAAAAAATGCCGACGCGTGTAGCTCCCGGGTTCCACCGAATATTTCTGGTAGTCGCCGTCCACCGCTTCTTCCATTCGCTTGACCAGCAGCCCGCTTTTATCAGCCGCCAGCAGATTGTCCCAATCCGCCCCCCAAATGACTTTGATCACGTTCCAGCCAGCGCCCTGGAAGATTGCCTCCAATTCCTGGATGATCTTCCCGTTCCCGCGGACAGGCCCATCAAGGCGTTGCAGGTTGCAATTCACCACCCAGATCAGGTTGTCGAGGTTTTCCCGAGCCGCCAGCGTGAGTGAGCCCAGAGTCTCAGGCTCGTCCGTCTCGCCGTCGCCGACAAACGCCCAGACTTTCGGCTCTTCGCCGCTCGTCATGCCTCGCGCCTTCAGGTAACGATTGAAACGCGCCTGGTAAATCGACAACAAAGGCCCAAGGCCCATCGACACGGTGGGGAATTGCCAGAAATCCGGCATCAGGTATGGGTGCGGATACGACGGCAGCCCGCCCCCCTCCGCCAACTCCCGGCGGAAATTCTGAAGCTGCTCTTCATCAATCCGCCCTTCGAGAACAGCGCGCGCGTAGATCCCCGGCACCGCGTGGCCCTGAAAATAAACCATGTCCCCCGCAAAATCATCCGTGCGCGCCCGCAGAAAATGGTTGAAGGCGACCTCGTAGAGCGTCGCGCAGGATGCGTAGGTGGAGATGTGTCCGCCCAATCCGCCATGATGGCGGTTGGCGTTCACCACCATCGCCATGGCGTTCCAACGAGCGTAGCTCTTGATCTGCCGCTCCATCGCCCAGTCGCCCGGAAACGGCGCCTGCTTGTCGGGCGGGATGGTGTTGACATAGGCGGTGCTAACCACGCGCGGCGCATCGACACCGTCCTCGCGCAGCCTCGCGGCGAGGTTGCCGATGAATCTCGCCGCCCTTTCGCGCCCCTGGCTCTTCAGCGCAAATTCAACCACCGATTCCAGCGAATCCAGCCACTTTTCCTCCCCGGTGCCGCCGCCATTCGACGACGCGCGCGGTTCTTGTGGCGGGTTCCCCGGTTCCAATTTCAGCGATTTCACTTTGTTGCTCAAAGGCTAACTGGTTAAGCTCTAAACGTCCGCACGTCAAATCACCTTGCTCTGCCTGGAATGCGCCGCATTAGACAGGATGGTTGGCTAAATGCCAACGCAATATTGTAACACTGTTCCCGTAAAATGAGATATTCCGATTTAACTCTGCCTACCCCGGAAGAGAATCTGGCTTGCGATGAGGCGCTGCTGGAACTTTGCGAAGCAGGGAATGGCGAGGAACTGCTCAGGCTCTGGGAGCCAGCGCAGCACTTCGTGGTTGTGGGTTACGCGAACAAAGCCGCCGCCGAGGTCAACCTCGCGTTCTGCCGAACCAACGCCATCCCCATGTTACGCCGGTGCACCGGGGGAGGAACCGTGTTCCAGGGACCGGGCTGCCTGAACTACTCCCTGCTCCTGCGCACCGACGGCCCCAGCCCGCTTCATAGCATCCCGGCGACCAACGATTACATCATGAGCCGCCATCAGGCCGCCCTGGCATCCTTGCTTCAAGCCCCGGTCGAAAGACAGGGTCATACCGACCTGGCAATCGGCGGCCTTAAGTTTTGCGGAAATGCCCAAAGGCGCTGCAAGCGCTTCCTGCTCTTCCACGGATCGTTCCTCCTGCACCTCGATATTTCGCTCATGGAAAAAATCCTGCCCCTGCCCTCCAGGCAACCAGGCTATCGCGTGAACCGCTCGCACACGGACTTCCTGGTGAACCTCCATATCCCGGCTCACTCCCTCAAAGCTGCGCTGTGCAAAGCCTGGAACGCAACCGAGCCGCTGGCGGAAATCCCCTTCGAACAAATCAACGCTCTCGCTCGCGGGAAATACGCCCTCGACGAATGGAATTTTAAGTTCTGACCCAGGCAGTCTGGTGGTTGTCCGGCGAAGGGCATGGTGTGTTGGGCCATCGGTTGGTCGGACTAGGAACACGGCGCTCAGTGGCTCCTGCGTGGGTAAATGCCACCCGGTTTGCAACTTCCTGATCCTGGTGTAATATTTTGATGCATAATTGAATGGATTAAAAAAGGATAAAACTATGAAAAGCAGACTGATGTTCCGGACTTCTCTTTTGGCGCTTGCGCTGGGTGCCGGGCTGGCGTTGCCGATCCTCGCTGTCGCGGCCGATGAGAAAGTGGACGCCAAGATACAGAAGATTACCGGAGAGGTGGTGGACCTGATGTGCTATCTCGATCATGGGGCAAAGGGAGAGAAACACAAAGCCTGCGCCACGACCTGCATCAAAAACGGCGGACCGGTCGGCATCCTCAGCGGCGACAAACTTTATCTGATCGTGGGCGACCACAAGCCAATGAACGCCGAACTCGCCGATAAAGCCGCCCAGACGATCACTGTCACCGGCAAAGTCGTTGAGCGGAACGGCATGAAGATGATCGAAAACGCGCTATTGGAAAAGTAGCGTTTAATAAACTGAATCCGCCAATCAGGGGGCCATGGAAAATCTTTCCAAGCTGCTAAGCCAGCCGGAGTACGTTCACGTCATAATCAACCATCTGCCCCTGGTGGGGCTGCCGGTGGCAATGCTGGCGCTGCTCATTGCCTTGGTGGCCAGGAACCGCACCTCGGTTCTCATCGGGCTGGCTCTGGTCGGCCTCCTCTCATTGTCCGCATGGCCGGTCTATTACTATGGCGAGGCCGGTTACGACCGCGTCCTGGCGATGGCCGACGAAGCCGGCGCCGCCTTTCTCGATTACCACAAGGACTTGGCGGAAGACTGGGTTTTTCTCTATTTCGTTACCAGTGGCGTGGCGGGGCTTGCTTTCCTGTTATCCTGGAAGTGGCGGCGCTTGCTGACACCTCTTGCGATCCTGACGCTGGTGCTGGCGTCAGCAAGCCTCGTGGCGGGAATCATAATTGCCCACGCCGGCGGCGAGGTACGGCATCGCGAGTTCCGATCCGGTCCGCCACCCGCTCCGCACACGGAACACTAGCCGCATCCTGGAGTTGTTGGGACCAAGCTTTCGCGCGGGGACACAGATACCATTGGATTACCGGTCAAGGATCTGGAACCGCCGTGGATCGGCATCGCGCAAATCTGACAATCCTCTCCTGATAGGAGATGTGCCTTGCACCTTTGTTTGCACTTGCCAACCAGCGTCCATGGCATAAAAAAACCAACGGCCGGCCCACAACAAACGGGGCGGCAGTTGGTTTGACGATGTGGTTAAACAGGAATTATTTCCGGCGGCGGAGGGCCAACAACGCACAGACGCCCACGCCCAAAAGAACCAACGTCGAAGGTTCGGGAGTAATGTGGGGAGCAACGGCTTGGGCAAATACTCCTCCAGCCGGCATGGGAAAGCCCAATCCAAGGAAGGACCCGCCGCTTGCGGTTGCAAATGCTGTCGGATTTACAGTGGGGCTGGCGGACGCCGCCAAGGCAGACATGAAGCCAAGGGTGCAAGCCAATACTTTGATCGAGGTTTTCATATACGTAACTTCCTGCGGTTGCATTGTAACTATTCAGGGTATTTCTACTCGCAGGCAAGTTGGCGGATTTCGGTTATCAGCACAAGGGTGATTTTTGATGATTTTGGGCGGGTTTTACTGGACCGGGCCGAGAGCGTCGACAGAGGATTTCGTCAGTGAAAGAGTCCTTGAATCATGGACAGATCCGCCCCGGAAAAGTGACACCACCGCCACGTCCGCCGGGGTCCGGCATCAGTTGGGGTGGCATGAAGATGCATTACACCCAGATGAAACCAACTCCGAACGCCAAGGAAATGGCCGTCAAAATTGCTTCGTCAAAGTCAGCACCACTTTATTGCCTTCAATATCAGAAGTTGCGCCAGTGTGGGGGATATTCTGCCAGGTCATCTCCTGGAACGCGTGCAAATATCGAAGGGAGGCTGCAAGCCCAAGTTTGGGGAAAGATGCACTGATTTCAGGGCCAATCGCAAAAGAGTCCGAAGGGGAAGACACCGGTCCGCCGTTGTAGTCGGTCAGTTGCTCGGACCAGTAGCCAACAATTCCAATGTCCACATTTCTGAAAACACTTTTACTAACGCCCCATTCCATCGTGAACACTTGAGGGTAAGTCACACCTGTCTGTTCCTGTTCCTGATTGATTTCATAATGGTTCAACACACTGACAGCCCAACTCCTGGCATCGTCTGGATACCACGTAGCCCCCGCCGTTATCATGTGTGACCAACAACCCAGGCCGATGTTAGCAGTGGTATTTGCATCAAAATCGCCGGTTGGCGCCCAAATTCCATAACCGGCCGTAAAGTCGAAATGCTTGAAATGCCAGCCCAATAGTAACGGTTCAAATTCCACATCACCCAAGCCGAACCGATCCAATGTAAAATGGCTTGGAGGCAAAATCACTGGGGGAAAAGTTGGAACAAATTGCGCCGGAGTAGAATATTCATTCTTTACGTAACCGAAAGGCACAATTAAGGCCATGCCGTAATCTGCGCCAAGGAGCTTCAGATTGGTAATCCAAATCAGGCGCGGTTCGTTAAGGTAAGAGGTTTGTTTGACATCGGTCTGGACGGAAGAATAAGGGCTGATTGGAGGGAATGGAGTTTGTGGGAGTAACGTATTATAATTGTGCTCGTCGTAATTGAATGCGTTGTAATCGCGGAGGTAGATTCCCGGGGGTGGGGTTGTGGCCGCCCGAATTCCTTCCAGGCCCGGCCAATAGTGTTGAGCAAGCGCACTGCTGACCAGCGTCAGATGGCCAAAGATTATTGATACAAATCTAAAGAGTCGGTGGGCTTCTGCGGATGTAATATTCATCTGAATCCCGAAAGCACTGCATGTTTTTTGTTGCAAGCCAAGCCAAATCAAAGGCACCGATTACCCAAACTTCGAATTACCATTCCGTACAGGATGCGAGCGCTCATCATGGGGAAGGAAAAGGCGGAGGCCGCTATCGCGGCTATACAAGATGCTCGCACCTTCGCTCGCTCATCGGCAGGCAGCAGCCGTGCCAGTGCCTGGCTTCCCAGAATTACCTCACAAACTCGTCGCCCTTGCCCTTCTGGAGAAGGGCGTTGCGAAGGTTGTTGCGGGCATCCGCGTCATCCGGCTTGAGGCGGAGGACTTCCCGGAATTGGCGGATCGCCCCGTCGGTTTGGCCTTTCATGCCGAGCACGAGGCCGAGGTTGTAGTGGGCGTCGGTATAATCCGGTTTCAAGCGGATGGCTTCCCGGTACTGGCTAGCTGCCCCGTCAATTTGGCCCTTATTGACGAGGGCGGTGCCGAGGTGGTAGTGGGCCTCGGCGCCATCTGGTTTGAGACGGATGACTTCCTGGTATTGACGGATCGCTTCGTCGATTTGGCCCTTATTGACTAGGGCCGTACCAAGGTTGAAGCGGGCTTCGGCGTAATCGGGTTTGAGGCGGATCGCTTCCCGGTATTGGCTAATCGCCTCGTCAATTTGGCCTTTATCGAAGAGGTCATTGCCGAGGTTGAAGCGGGCTTCGGCGTAATCAGGTTTGAAGCGGATCGCTTCCTGGTATTGGCGGATCGCCTCGTCAATTTGGCCTTTAATGACGAGGGCAGCGCCGAGGTTAGTGCGGGCCGCGGCGTCATCTGGTTTGAGGCGGATCGCTTCCTCGTACTGGCTGATCGCTTCGTTAATTTGGCCTTTCTTGACGAGGGCGGTGCCGACGTTCAAATGCGCGACATAATTGCTCTCTGTGACTTCAATCGCATGCCGGAAGATAGCTTCACTGTCCTTCCAATAACCAATCTGCTGGCGCGTCAACGCGAAGCACAGGACGAGCACCGCTGCACCCGCCACGGACAACGCAATCACATGGACCCACCAGCGTCTGGTCAGTTCGTACGCGCTCCAGATTGCGAAGATCAGCACCCCAATCGAAGGCGCGTAAGTGAACCGGTCGGCCATCGCCTGTTCGCCTGCTTGCACCAACCCGATCACGGGTACCAGCGTCCCGCAATACCACAACCACCCCATCAGCAAAAAGGGATAGCGCCGCCACTTCACAATCAGCAGCGCCGAAATGCCCACGAGCAACACACCCGCCAGCAGCACTTCTCCCATCGGCCAATGCCCGGGGTGGGGATAGAAAACGGCCAGATCCGTCGGCCAGAACAGCTTCCCCAGATAGCGGCAGTACGATACCAGGGCGTTCCCGCCACGGGCGCCCAGTGGCAGGTTTTCACCTGCCGTCACAGCGCCTCCGTGCTTTTGCACCAAGAAGGTCACGACGCTCACCGCCGCCGCGAAGGCAAAGAACGGGATTTTTTCAAACACCAGACGCCACAAACCCGGATTTTTAGCCACAGATGGCACAGATGGGACGGAGGCCGAGAGCTGGAAACGGCGCAGGGGCCAGTAATCAAGCAGCAACATCACGAACGGCCACGTCACCAGCATCGGCTTGCTCATCAGACCGCAGATGAAGAAGGCAAGGGAGGGGAAATAGTTGATGGCTGAGGAAAATTGAACGTCCAACATCGAACTTCCAACTTCCAACTTCGAACTGGCGGCTGGCGACCCGTGATCCGCGCCCTGCGAGCGCCGCTGCGCGTAACGGACGTAAAAAATGAGCGACAGAAGACCAAAAAAAACACTAAGCACATCCTTGCGTTCAGCGACCCAAGCGACCGATTCGACGCGCAACGGGTGAACGGCGAACAACGCAGCCACAAACAGGCTCCGCACCGGCGCGCCGGTCAACTGTTGGAGCAACGCGAAGACCAGCGCCGCGTTGAGGGCGTGCAGCAGCACGCTCGTCAAATGATGGCCCCAGGGCTCCAACCCGAAAAGTTGACAGTCCACCATGTGGGACAACATCGTTAAGGGGTGCCAATTGCAGGACACAGGTTTCAGAAAAGCCCATTTCACCCCCTCCCAGCTCAAACCACTCTGAACATGCAAATTCGAAGTGACATAGCCCGGATCATCGAAGTTGACGAAGTCACATCGCATCGCTGGCCAGTAGAGGGCAACCGTTACGAGCACCAGCAATGCCGCAACCAGCCACACCGGAAAACGCAACCGAGCCATATTACCTTATACCCCTATCAGTTTGCCCCTTCTGGAAGAGGGCGTTCTGCAGGTTGTTGCGGGCCTCGGCGTAATCCGGTTTCAACCGGATGGCTTCCTGGTATTCGCGAATCGCTTCGTCGATTTGACCTTTCATGGCGAGGGCGGCGCCGAGGTTGTAATGAGCCGCGGCGTCGTCCGGTTTCAAACGCATGGCTTCCTGCAATTGGATGATCGCCTTGTCGATTTGGCCTTTCATGCCGAGGGCGATGCCGAGGTTGCCGTGGGCCTTGGCGTAATCAGGTTTCAAGCGGATAGCTTCTTCAAACTGGCTGATGGCTTGGTCGATTTGGCCTTTCTTTAGGAGGGAGGTGCCGAGGTCATAGTGAGACCCGACGTCATCCGGTTTGAGGCGGGGAGCTTCCTGGGGTTGGCTAAATGCCTGGTCAATTTGGCCTTTCTTCAGGAGGGCTATCCGAAGGTTGTTGCGGGCGTCGGCGTAATCCGATTTCAGACGGATGGCTTCCTGATATTGGTTGATCGCTTGGTCGATTTGGCCTTTGTTGAGCAGGGCAGTGCCGAGGTTGCAGTGCGCCTCGGCGTAATCGGGTTTCAGGCGGAGGGCTTCCTGAAATTGGCTGACCGCCTCGTCGATTTGGCCTTTGTTGAGGAGGGCGGCGCCGAGGTTGTTGTGGGCCTCGGCGTCATCCGGCTTGAGGCGGAGGGCTTCCTTGAACTGGCTGATCGCTTGGTCGATTTGGCCTTTGTTGAGGAGGGCGGTGCCGAAGTTGTTGTGGGCTTCGGCGTCATCCGGTTTCAGTCTGACCGCGATCGAGTAGCTTTGCACTGCTTCAGCATAGTGTCCTTTTTGGGCCAGGT
>CAIQQM010000033.1 GCA_903873945.1 uncultured Verrucomicrobiota bacterium | reverse complement strand
GGTCGGTGCGGAGGGAAAGAAGGCGGCAGTCCAAACCGATTACTCGGGTATGGGAAGTGTAGCCAACTTCCTGCACCGCATGTTCACACTGAAGGGAATGGCTGCCGGAGCACTGGCATTGCTGCTGATTGGCGCAATGGGTTTTGTGAGCATCGCGCATCTGAAGAATCGGGCGAATGCCATAGTAAACGACACTTTGCCGGGGCTGACGTACGCCGGGGAAGCGAATGTCAGTGGCGCCGTGGCTTTCAACCGCACATTGATGCTGATGATCGCTGATACCGAGGAGCAGCGGGAACGGCTGCGCAAGGAAATTGACATATTCAGCAAGACGACCACAAGGGCGTTGAGTGCCTATAAGAACACACCACTCGCGCCCGAGGAGAAAATTCTCTATGAGAGAGCTTCGCAGAACCGCGCCGAATATTTGCGAATTCGAGACCGCGTCATGGCTCTGCTGGACGACAACAAGCGAACAGAGGCGGTCTCACTTTGCAATCGCGAGCTGTTACCAGTCTATCTCCAATATAAGCAGGCGACGTACGAGATGTTCGAGTACAACGCCCGCGAGGCCAGGTCCAGCGGCAACACCATCATGGCCTTATGCACAGTCACGGAATGGGTCGTAGCTGGCATTGGTGTATTCATCTTTATTGTCGGGTTCCTGATCGGCCTGTTCAAATGAACAGATTTTCAGTTCTCTGACTTGAGGTCGCGGGACATGAGGTCGCGCACGGCATGGGCGACATTCTTGCCGGCGTAGAGCATCGCGTAAACCTCGTCAATGACGGGTGTGACGACGTTGTGTTTGCGGGCAAGCTGATATGCCGCGCGCGCAGTAGGATAACCCTCAGCCACCGCCAGCATGCTCGCGGCAATGTCGGCGGGTTTCTCACCGCGGCCAACACGCTCGCCGAATCCGCGATTGCGGCTGTGGCGGGAGAAGCAGGTCACCATGAGATCGCCCAACCCGCCCAGACCGGTGAAGGTTTCCGGCCGGGCGCCACAAGCGGCACCCAAGCGCCGGATTTCCACAACTGAACGGGTGACAAGGGCGGCTTTTGAGTTGTCGCCAAAGCCAAGGCCGTCACTAATGCCCGCGGCGATTGCAATGACGTTCTTGAGCGCGCCGCCGAGTTCCACGCCAAGCAAATCGGCGCTGGTGTAAACACGGAAGGCGGGCCGATTGAAAAGTTTCTGCACTTCGTCGGCAATCGCCAGTTCGCGGCTCGCAGCAACGATCGCAGTGGGGATGTCACGCGCGACTTCAACCGCGAAAGTCGGGCCGGACAGGGCGGCAAGTTTTGCCTTGGGCGCGGTTTCCGCCAGAATGCCGCACATGGTGAGACCGGTTTCGTACTCGATCCCCTTGGTCACGCTAACAATGATGCCCGAAAATCGGGCCAACTGTTTTGTAACCTCTCTAAATGGCTGCGACGGGACGGCAACAACAATGCACTCCGCGCCTTCGACGGCGCGCGGCAAGTCGCTCTGAAGAACAAGTTCGCGCGACACTTCGATTCCAGGAAGAAACCGGTCGTTGCGGCCGGTTTGGCGGATTTCGTCCAGCCATTCGGCGATATGCCCCCAAAGGGTCACTTCGTTCCCGCCCTGATGCAGCAAGCGGGCCAGAGCGGTACCCCAGGCTCCGGCGCCCAGTATGGTGATTTTCATGAGCGTGGTGACTGATGTGGGGTTGAGGGTGTCGAGGCAAGGGTCATGATGATTGACCAGGGACGCTCGGTGAGGAGCAGGGTTTGTGAAGCAGCATCCGGTGTTCGGTACCGTTGAGCAATCGCTGGATGTTGGCCTTGTGTTTGTAGATTGCGAGCGCGGCCAGCATTGCTGTTATGATAATCATGGTCAGGCTTTCCCCAGTCAGCCATGCGGCGAAAGGCAGGGCAAAGGAGGCGGAGACGGAGGCGAGCGAGACATAACGTGTCAGGGCAAACATAACCACCCAAATCCCAAGAATGACCAGCAATGACAAGGGAACAAGCGCGATCAGCACCCCGGCAGAGGTGGCGATACCCTTGCCGCCCTTGAAGTGAAGCCAGCAGGTATAGTTGTGGCCGAGAATGACAGCAACCCCCGCGCAAATCCCGAACCATTCGAGTGTTTGCGGATCAGCTGTCGAGATGAAGCGAGCGAAAACGATTTTCGTCAGGAGGCATGCGGCAAGCCAGCCTTTCAAAGCATCCGCCAACAAAACAAATATGCCGGCCGGTTTGCCCAGCTGCCGAAAGACATTGGTCGCGCCAATGTTGCCGCTACCGACAGTGCGGATGTCAACGCCCTTCGCCTTCGCGACGAGGAACCCCGTCGGGATGGAGCCCAGCAGGTAAGCAACGAGCACCGTCAAGCTATAGCCAAGAAATGTCACGGCATTACATTATTAGGCTGCAGCCGTGGGTTGAAAGCGGAAAGTGAACGATCGGCCCGTTTGCCGCTATCAGCAGTTGTCATTAAGGCCCCCACAGTGGCAGAATGCCGCGGAAATGACTGCGGACCACCAACTACAGCCCGCCGGCAAAATCAAAGTGTGCCTTCTCGGCGCCGGCTCACTGGGCAAAGAGCACGCGCGGATTTACTCTGAACTCGCCGCCGCGGGAACAATCGAGTTTGCGGGGATTTATGACCTTGCCGGCGAGACGGCGCGCAAGTTCGCGGAAAAGTATCATGTACGCGCGTTCGCTTCGGTCGCGGAGGCCGTGGCTGCGAGCGACGCAGCGAGCATTGCCACACCGACGACAACGCATTTCGAGCTGGCCAGGGAATTCCTGCAAGCCAACAGGCATGTGCTGGTCGAAAAACCGATGACGGAGAATGGCGCCCAGGCGGCTGAACTGGTCCGACTCGCGCAGCAGAGGAATTGCCTTTTACAAGTGGGACATGTTGAGCGCTTCAACCCGGTTTTCAAATATCTTGAAACGGTGGCCACAATGCCCCGGTTTATCGAAACGCACCGCCTGTCGCCCTACCCGGCGCGGAGCACGGACATCGGGGTTGTGCTGGACCTGATGATTCACGATCTGGATGTCGTGCTGGCTTTCGTGAAGTCGCCGGTGACGAGCGTGGACGCCGTGGGCATCCCGGTTTTGAGCAAGTCGGAAGACATCGCGAACGCGCGGCTTCGTTTCGCAAACGGCTGCATCGCCAATCTGACTGCGAGCCGGGTCAGCCCGGAACGGATGCGCAAGATTCGCGTGTTCAGCGGTGGCGCCATGACGAGCTACATCTCGCTGGATTATCGGGCGCAGGAAGGATTTATCTATCGCATAGCGCGGGACGGGGAGGAACAGAGTTCACTTTTGAAAAAGCTGCTTCATAGCAAGGACTCGACGATCATCAGCGAGTTTGGCGGCAAGCGGATCGTGCGCGAGCCGGTGCCGATCGCGAAGGAGGAGCCGCTTAAGCTGGAATTGCAGCATTTTGCCGAGTGCCTCCAGGCTCATCGGACGCCCATGGTCAGCGGGGAATCGGCAAAGCAAGCGCTGGATCTGGCTTTCGAGATCACGCGGCAAATCCAGGCGAGCTCAGCCGAAGCGGGAATCGGATAGCAAAGGTCTCCCGGGCATGGTGGCGCGGGAGTGGCGAATGAGGTCATGAAACCAAAAAGCTTCATGGTAATTGCCGGTGAAACCAGCGGGGATATGCTGGCGGCGGAGCTGGTGGACGCCCTGCGCGAAGAACTGGCTTTAGCGAAAGCGAGCCCGAGCGCTGATTTCCAGCCGTTGCGCGCGAATCTGGAACCGCGTTTTTTTGGCGCAGGCGGCCCGCGCATGGCAGCCTCCCGGGTGGAGCTTGCGTTGGACATGACCGCGCATGCAGTGACAGGCTGGTCCGAGGCCCTCAAGAACTACCTCAAATTCCGGCGCCTTTTCCAGCAGCTTTTCAGGCTGGCCTTGGAGCGCCAACCAGAGGCAGTCATCTGCGTGGATTTCTCCGGCTTCAACCGCCGATTTGCCCGTGCGATCAAACGTTACACCCGGGCGCACGCGGATTGGTTCCATGATTGGGACCCGAAAGTTATCCAATACGTTTCTCCACAGGTCTGGGCTTCGCGGGAGGGACGGGCCTCGCAGATAGCGCGGGACTATGACCTGCTGCTTAGCATTTTTCCGTTTGAAAAGGCCTGGTATGCAAAGCGAGTGCCCGGGTTCCGGGTTGAGTTTGTGGGCCATCCGATCCTGGATCGACACAACCGGGTTCGAGGAATGGAAGCGGAGCGGCGCGAGCCGGGGAAACCGCCGAGTGTTTTGCTGCTCCCCGGCAGCCGCCGCGATGAACTCACGCGCCATCTGCCGGTGATGATTGGCGCCCTGGCAAAAATCCGCGCCGGTCTGCCCAATGTCCGGGTTGTCATGGTGTTGCCAGACAACACACTTGCCGGCCAGGCAAAAAAAATTGGGTTGCCCGCCGGCTTGGAAGTTCAAACCGGCGGTTTGCCTGAAGCGCTTGCAGGAACGGACATCGCCATCGCCTCGACCGGCACGGTGACGATGGAATGCGCCTATTTCGGCGTGCCGACAGTGGCGCTCTACAAAACTTCCTGGAGCACGTGGCAAATCGCCAGGCGCATCGTCAAAGTCAAGTACGCAGCGATGCCAAATCTGCTGGCAAACGAGCAAATCCTCCCCGAATTTATCCAGGATGCAGCGACGCCAGAAAACATCGCCCGCGCTGCGCTGGAATTGCTGCGGGATGAAAACCGGCGTTCCAAAGTCAAATCCAGGCTGGCCGAAATTATCGCGATGTTAGGCGGCCCGGGGGCGAATCGCCGGGCAGCGCAAGCGATCGTTAAGCTGCTCGCCAGCAAAGCAAGCCGCAGCTAGCAAGCTCGCTGTCGCTCCCCATTCAAGCCCCCACCTGTTTCCTGATCGCTTCGGTAATCCTGCGCATCCATTTTTCCAGCACTGCAGCATCCGGGCCTTCGAGCAGCACGCGGGCTTTGGGTTCCGTGCCGGAATAGCGCAACAGCAAGCGACCGCCCTGCCCCTTTAGCTCCGCTTCCGCCCCGGCGACCAGTTGCGGCAGGTTCTCCAGCTGGTCGAACGGCCGCTTTTCGCGGACCAGGATGTTGCTGACGATCTGGGGAAAACGCGTCCAGCAGTCCGCCAGGCGCGAGAGCGGCTCGCCCCGGGATTTCATGATGCGCAGAACCTGCAACGCCGCCACCAGACCGTCGCCCGTCGTGCCGAAGTCCCGGAAAATGATGTGGCCGCTCTGCTCGCCGCCGAGGTTGAAACCATTGCGCAACATTTCATCAATAACATTTTTGTCGCCAACGGAAGTGCGGACAACCCGCCCGCCAGCGGATTGCAGAGCGGTGTCAAGCCCGGCGTTGCTCATCACTGTCGCCACAAGTGTCTTCCCGGTAAGCGCGCCCCGGGTCAGGAAATCGAGCGCCGTGATTGCCATGATGTCGTCTCCATCGATCAATTTGCCCGTTTCATCACACAGCAACACGCGGTCAGCGTCGCCATCGTGAGTGATGCCGGCAACGGCACGATGTTCACGAACCTTCTCGCAAATGAGCGCGGGATGCATGGAACCGCAGTCCTTGTTGATGTTCTTGCCGTCAGGTTTGTCGCCGCAAACGAGAACATCCGCACCCAATTCACGCAGCACGCAAGGGGTGGATTTGTAACCCGCCCCGTGCCCGCAATCGACGACGAGGCGCATTCCCTCAAGAGTCATGCCCCGCGGGAAGGAGGCTTTGGCATATTCGATATACCGCCCCAAAGCATCGTCGATGCGAACCGCCTTGCCGATTTCATCAGCGGTGGGGCGGATGCTGTCGATCTCACCGTCAAACACCAGGCTTTCGATCCGATGTTCGATGTTATCATCGAGTTTGTATCCGTCCGCCCGGAAGAACTTGATGCCATTGTCGGCGTATGGATTATGTGAAGCGGTGATAACAATGCCGGCGTCGGCGCGGAGACTGCGGGTAACGTAGGCGACGCCAGGCGTGGGCAGCGGGCCGATGAACAGGACGTCCACTCCCATTGACAGAATCCCTGACGAAATGGCGTTTTCGAGCATGTAGCCGGACAGCCGCGTATCCTTGCCAATAACGATTTTGTGCCGGCCGTGACCCCGGGCCTGGCGTTCAAGATGCTTGAAGACATGGCCGGCGGCCCGCCCCAGTTTCAGGGCGGTCTCAGCGGTGACCGGCTCGATGTTGGCCGTGCCCCGAATACCATCAGTGCCAAACAATTTATTGGGTGAAGTCATAATTCAGGTCGTCCCTCAAGGTTTCGAACGCGGAATATGCGCGGACGGGTAGATGATGTTCACTTCCTGCGGGGTCACCCGCACGAGGGCAATGCCAGCGGGCGTGGATACCTCCACACGTTTGCGGAGGTCGGCGGCCGCTTCGATGCCAGTTAAATCCACAAGGACACGGATGTCCGCGCTCCGCAGCTTCTGCAACACGCCCGCATCGCCCTGGACGGTGACCTCGACTTGCTGGGGGGCGACTTTGAAGTTACGCACGTCGGCGGCAGAAGACATGATCCCGACGGGGAGGTTGAGAAACGTGCGCATTTCAGCAACGACCGCCAGAGGCGTCGCCGGGGAAGCTCCCCTTTGGATCACAAAGGATACGGTGACCCAAATGAGAACAGCCAACATCAACGAGAAGAGCTTGAGCCAGAAATCCTGAACGATGAGCTTGCGCAGTAAGGCGATCATTTGGCGACACTGGCGGTTGTCCGGGCGGCCTGCGGATCGGTTTTTGCCATGTGAACCGGGCCGGGCTTTACCTGTTCTTTCACCCGCGGCCGAAGCCAACCAATCCAATTACGGGCGGGCGCGGGGGTAACGAGGACCGAAGTGAGAAAGGCGCGCAATTCCTCCAGCGTGATGCCGCGCACGAGCTGGCCGCGGCTGGCATATGAGATCGCGCCGGTTTCTTCGGACACGACCACAATGACGGCATCGGTTTCCTCGCTCAGGCCAATGGCGGCGCGATGGCGTGTGCCGAGAGATTTGTGCAAATCCTGGCGCTGGGTAAGAGGAAAGATGCAGGCGGCATATGCAATGCGGTCGCCTTTGATAATAACGCCGCCGTCATGGATGGCGTTATTGGGAAAGAAAATGGTTTCCAGCATTTCGGGCGTAGCTTCGCAGTCAACGGGAAGACCCGACTCGACCGCTTCCTGAAGCTGGATCGATTGCTCGATGGCGATCAGGGCGCCAATGCGCACGTCAGAGAGGCGCTCAACGGTTTGGATGATGACTTCGATATTCTCGCGCTGCTCATGGGCGCTGGCAAAGAACGGGAGATT
>CAIQQM010000032.1 GCA_903873945.1 uncultured Verrucomicrobiota bacterium | reverse complement strand
TGCGCGATGACTACAACGCAGCGCCCAGTGCAGCGAAGTATTTCGCGCTGACCCTCTGCTGCAACAACAACATGGCCAGATTCAACGCCTCGTTCAGGTTCAACCAGACCTTTGGCCGGCGCACGTGGAATTCATCGACAACCGAAAAGGTTTCGCGTTATACGGCTCATATACGCCCCTACCGTTCCCGTGTGCATTTCCTCCCGTCCGATTTTGCCCGAGTCGCCATCCCTCACAACAGCATGGTTTACGTCGACCCGCCCTACAGCAATACCGAGGCGGGCTACAACGCCTACTGGCGCAAAGACGATGACCGGCGGTTGTTTGAACACCTTCTCCGGCTCGCCGACGGGGGACAGGCGATTGCCGTGAGCGGGGTCCTGCGGCACAACGGCAAAGAGTGTCCCCTTCTCAACCTGCTGATCAACGCAGGGTGGCAAACCCATCTGCTCCATTCAGATTACTCCGTTGTCAGCAAGGTCGGGCCTAAGGAAAGTCAGGAGGTGCTGCTTACAAACTACCGCCGGCTGGAAATGAAGCCGACCGAACCCTGCCGAGAGCCAACTCAAGCCGTCCCCGCCTGAATGTATGGCCAGCGCACCCCAGAACAGCGGCGTCCAGCCCAGCAATGCCCACCGCATCGGCGAGCAACTCTACCGCAAATGGAGGAAGCCCAATGGGGATTTTTGGTATGAGGTTTATTTCGTCGTCCGGAAAACCAGGACCCACGTCGATGTCAAAGGATTCATGGAGGAGCATCTGCCGGCGATTCGCCTCGACCGTGCCCGATTGGAACGATCCGGCAGCGCAGCCAGCATTCGTCACCAGGCGGTATTCTACACGGAAATGCCCGAGGAATACCGGAAGCAGACCCTCGGTTATCTGGCGCGGGAAGAGCCGCGCACCGTCCTGGCCTTGCCTGAGGATTTCACGGAGGCCCAGCTCAAAGCGGCTTATCGGGCTGCCGTCAAAAGAACCCGCCCGGACCTTGGCGGCGATTATGAGGAGTTCCTGAGAATACAGGCTGCTTACGAGGCGCTGACCCAGCCACTTTCAGTGGGCGCGATGCTCAAGGCCGCTCACCGGGGTTCCAATACTTAGGCGCAATCGCATTCCCAAGCTCATGCCACACTTCTGCCCGCTCCGCCGCCAAGCGCGGAAAATCCATGGAACGATTCTCCGCCATGCAAACGAACGCCAAACAAATCGCCGAAATGAAGAAAATCCGGGTTTGTTTCATCCGCCTCGACAGTGCGCTGGTTGATGCCCTTCGAGTGGTTGAGATCACCACGATCGCAAACACGAAGGGCGAGGCCATGCAACGGCTCATCCAGGCCGTCGGGCAGTGGATCGGCAACACGGAGGAAGGGCGCAAGGCATGGGCTGAGAGCAGTGAGGACTTTAACATCGGGGACCTGGCCGGCTACCTGGACGGCTGTGGAAGGGCCGTCCCATCGCTTCAGCACTACCTCGAACTGGAAGGCATTGTGCGTATCAAAGA
>CAIQQM010000031.1 GCA_903873945.1 uncultured Verrucomicrobiota bacterium | reverse complement strand
TATTATATCTATGGCGCGGGGCTGCTTTACCAAGTGGACGACTCGGGCAACACCCAGACCTACCACTACGACCCACGCGGATCGACGGCGGCCCTGACGGACGAAGCGGGCGCGGTGACTGACCGCGTGGAATACAGCCCCTATGGCATGGTGACCAAGCGCGCCGGAACCACCGACACGCCGTTTCTCTACAACGGCCGCTTCGGTGTGATGACTGACGATAACGGTCTGCTGTTCATGCGGGCGAGGTATTACAACCCGGTCCTCTGCCGCTTCGTCAACGCCGACCCGATCGGACTGGCCGGCGGGTTGAACTGGTACGCGTATGCCAACGGAAATCCCATCGACCAAGTGGACCCGTTTGGACTGTGCGCGGGGGGCGTAAAAGGCTGGGTTCAGCAAAACGTCGCGTGGCCGCTGGAAGAAACGGCGGACGCCGTGATGAATTTTGGCCTGGGGATTCTCTTCACTCCACCGGGCATGCCAACACCGCAGTTTAACCCGATCCAGAACATCACACAGACGATTACGGGACACCCTGCCTACATCCCAAGCGAAACCGGCGCCGCCCTTCAACAAATGGGGAGCCAATTAGCGAAACCGGGGCAGGATGTCCTTACCTCCTTCGGAGGATATGGACAGGGGCTGGGGGTTAGTATCACGTCGGATGTAAACAGCCAAATACCAACAATCGGTGGCCGCAAACCAATAAATAGCTCATATGCTGGCGGAATGCATCCATCTGGCGTAGATTTTACGTAACTATTCAGGTTGTTTTTTTGACAGAAGGTTAGGCTGCGGCATTTCCCTGTGTCAATCAGAGGTTCAGCCTGCTCGTTTCCCGCCGAAAAATATCTTAATTTTGTACGGGACTCTTTTTCTCCCTCCTGTCACACTGCGGTTGGTGATCGAAGCATCTATCATTCAAGGACGCCAGATTGGCGCCGCCCAACTGGAGCAAGTGCGCCAGTTGTTGCAGGAGCATCCAGAGTCGAGCCGTTGGCGAATTAGTCAACGGTTAGCCACTCTGTGGAATTGGCGCAATGGGGCTGGCCAACTCAAGGATATGGCTGCCCGGACCTTGTTGCTCAAATTGGAACAACGCGGCTCAATCGTATTGCCACCACGTCGGCACGTTCCTCCAAATCGCATGAGACCTCAGCAGGTAGAGATGCAGATGGCAGAGCTGGCTCTGGCAGCACCTCAGACGCCCATTATTGAACCCCTGAGGGCATTGCTCCCGTTGAGCTTGAGCGAATGCTCCCAGAATCGCAAAGCAGCGGCTGGCCAGCGCGCCCTCTTCAATGCTCTTTTGCGCCAGCATCATTATTTGGGCCACAACAGCACCGTGGGTGAAAATCTTCAATATCTGGTCTCTGATATTCAAGGGCGCCCCCTGGCCTGCGTCTTGTTTGGGGCGGCGGCCTGGCAATGCAAACCGCGCGACCAATTCATTGGCTGGGATGCGCCCACCCGCCAGCGTCGCCTGGGGCATGTGGCCAACAACACCCGCTTTTTAGTGCTTCCCTGGGTCAGCGTGCCTCATTTGGCAAGCCATGTGTTGGGTACCATCGCCTGGCGGCTCTCCGGGGATTGGCAGCGCAAGTATGGTCACCCAATCCATCTGATGGAAACATTTGTTGACACCAGCCGTTTCCAAGGCGGCTGCTACCGCGCCGCCAATTGGCAGCAAGT
>CAIQQM010000030.1 GCA_903873945.1 uncultured Verrucomicrobiota bacterium | reverse complement strand
GGCATCGCCGCTGACCGGGCCTTCGTCCCAATCCAGGCCCAGCCAGCGCAGCCCGTTAAGGATGACGTTGACGGCCTCCTGCGTGTTACGGGCGGCGTCGGTGTCTTCAATGCGCAGAATGAAGGTGCCGCCAGTATGCCGGGCATAGAGCCAGTTAAACAAAGCAGTGCGGGCCCCGCCAATATGCAGGAACCCCGTCGGACTAGGTGCAAAGCGAACGCGTGGTTTCACGCGCGGAGTCTGCCCCAAAACCCGCCGCTAAGCAACCCCCGCCCGGCTCAAGCCGCCTCGTATCCGAAAGCGTCTAAACAGGGCTGGAGAATTGCCTGGCAAGGCTCCAGGTACTTTCGATAATTCTTCCAGCGTCCGATAGCGGAGGTGTAGAGCGGCTGGCTGACCGCCTCGTAGGTGGGCGAACTGACTGCTTTCGTCTTCAGGCGGTCGCGGTAGCCGAGCACTTGCGGGTCCCACGGCAGTTCGAGGAACTGCAGCGCGCGACGAGCCTCCCGCTCAAGGTGCAATACGCAATCCTCGTAACGAATCTCCAGCCAGGGGGCGGGGATCATCTCACGCAACTTCAGCCAAACGCCCATGTCGTGGGCGTAGCGCCGGGCGGCGCGCTCCAGAGTAAGGAAGCAAACGCTATTCGTGTTGAGCGGCAGGTACTGCATGAAGCAACTGAGGATGACATCACGCGGATCTCGCAGGGCGATGAGCAGCTTCGTTTCCGGAAACAGTCTTAACATGCCCGGGAGGAGCAGGGTCATCGTTGGGTTCTTGTCGAGATGCACGCGATCGCCGATGGGTTCGTTCAATGCCGCCGCCATATAAGCGAAGTAGCGGTCGCGTTGGGTCGCCAATCGTTCAACGGGAATGTTGTCCAATGCCTCGACAGTGGGCAGGGGTGTCTTTTCGGTGCGCCAGATGGCGGGGAAAATGTCGCGGCCAAAGGCCTCCCGCTCGTCCGAACTAAGGCACCGCGCAACAATAACATGATCAATTAGGTATTGGGCTTAATGGCATAGTTCCACTCGCCGTGAAACTTTGCTGGGGTCATATTGACGCGGCCCATTTCTTCGTCGCTCACGACTATGCCCGTTTCATAATGGTTGGTGTCGATCGCTGCCCGCACGATCAGGCCCGCCTTGGTGGTTGTATGGGCGATGAGGTTGACAATGACTTGATAACTGGTCAGCGGACGGCCGCGCCAATTCTTCGTGATGAAGCTGAATAGCCGGTGCTCGATCTTGTTCCATTTGCTGGTGCCTGGGGGAAAGTGGCAAATCTCCAAACATAGCCCCAGGTCATTGGCCAGGGTTTGCAGGGCGACCTTCCATAGTCGGTTGCGGCTGCCGTTGCTGCCGCCGCCGTCGGCGGTAAGCATGAGTTGGTTCGCCTGCGGAAAGCGCCCCGCTCCCATCTCCTGCCACCATCGTCGCACGCTGGCCGTGGCGAACTGGGCCGTGTCGTGATCGATCCCCACACTCACCCAGCCCTCATTGCTGGCCAAATCGTAAACCCCGTAGGGAATCGCCTTACCCATTTTCGGTTCTGGAAAGTCATGCACCTTGACTTCGGTCGGCTGGCCTTGCGGCTGCCATTCTTGACCCCCATTCTTGAATTCGCCCACTAATTCCTTCTTCTTGGTGTCGATGGACACAACCGGTTCCCCCCGCTTTTGAAATGCCATTACCCGCTGGTTGATATACTCAAACTGGGCGTTGCGATCCTCGTGCGAGGACCCTTCGCGGGTCTTGCGGTTGGCCTGCAAGCTGTAACCGGCGGCTTTGAGCAACGCCGCGACCGTTCGATCACTTACCGGATGCTGCTGGCGCTTCAACTCTGCCGCCAAGGTGCCGGTGCTTTTGCAGGTCCAGCGTAACGGTGATTCCGGGTGCCCGCGCGTAACTGGATCCACCAAAGCCTCCAAGGCCGCCAGCAATCCAGGATCGTTCTCGGTCAACGGCTTTCGCCCGCCACCTTCCTCGCGAATCCGTGAACTCACTTCGGCGCGCGGATGCGCTCGACGGGATTCCAACTCCCGCGCCCCACCCATGATAGTATTCCGCGCCAAGCCGGTGGCCAGGGCCACGACAGTGACACCTCCCCAACCTAAATCATCGGCTTCACTCGCGGCCCATTGTCGGCGCATCCGTTCATCCATCAGACCCGAAAGCGATCGGTATTTATTGCGTATCCGCTTGATGATGGCTTTGTCTTGCGTGAAGCCATCTTCTTCCACATAGCCATCGCACGCAACACCTATTTGATCATGTTATTGTTTCGCGGTGCCTTAGTATCCCTGGCCACCAGGTTGCTGGCGGCGCTGGCAAAGGCCACATACCGTCCATCCGGGGTCATCACGGCACTATCCGAGGCGCCATTGCCCGGGAGGCTGTTAGTGGCGACACTCACCAGCATGTTCGTTCCGGCCTCCAGATCGCGCACCAGCACGTCCGAGGCGTCGTTGGTGTCGCCGGGGATGAGGTCACTCGCGCTGGTCTCGAACAACACGTAGCGTCCGTTAGAGGAGATGCCTCCGGGGAAGGAGCTCCCGTTGCCGCCATTGCTGCCTGCCAGGTTCACGCTTATGAGAGTGGTTACCGCGTTGCTGCGGTCGCGGAGATACGCGTTAAGCGGCGGAAGCAGCCCGGAGACCGCCGGGGTGGCGTTGCTGCTTGCCGCCACGAGATTATCCGCGTCGCTGGTGAAGAGAACGAAGCGGCCGTCGGCGGAGGGCAGCGGCAGTGCGGAGTCGCCGTTGCCGCCAGGGACTGGCGGCTGTAATGGATCCCGAATGGTGACTAATTGGGCCGCCTGAAGCAGGGTGGCAGAGAGCAGGCAAGTCAACGAGAGTAGCAGCCTGCTTGGTTTTGTGTTAAGGGTCTTGGTCTTCATATGTCCAAGGGCGGCATTGTTTTGGCTGTATCATTCCAACATAGCTCGCAAGCGCGAGGGCGATTCTTTCAAGAATCTTGCGTGCGATGGTTTAACCGGCCTCAGGCTGCCTGAAACCACCGGCAGTCTGCTCAGCCCCCATGTTTCATGAGCCAGATGAACCGCCAGATAATGCCAACGAAAACTCCCAGGGCGGCGATTGCTCCGATGACGGCAAACACCTTGGTCAGCAGGGCCGTGTTTTCCCTTTGGCGCAGGGCAGCCTGGTCAAATTGAAAAGCCAGCAGCGCGAGCATCATATCTTCGGCGGTTTGGTATCGCTGCCAGGTTCGCAAGCGGCAGGCTTTGAGAATGATCTTGTTCAGGAGAATCAAATCCCGTGTTTCCGCGTGACTGCCCAGCGATTCGGGCAATGCCGGATACTCGTTCCGGTCTTTGCCCGTGCTGAGCTCGTACAGGACTTTCCCGAGGGCATAGATGTCCGCGCGGATGGTGCCCGAACCTTCGGGGGCAATGAAGCCTTCCGTGCCGACAAACGACCGGCCCTCCGAGGCGTCCGTCACCAGCCCGATGTCCGCCAGCTTCGGGATGCCGTTCACGAAAATGATGTTGGACGGCTTGATGTCGCGGTGAATCAAACCGTGCTTGTGCAGGAAGCCCAGCGCGGAGGCGATGGCGGCGCCGAGCCGGACGCATTCGGCGACCGGAAGCCGCTCAAGCCGGACCTGGTCGTGTCCAAGGGTTCGCGGCGCGTAGGTCGGCGGGTGAATCCTGGAGCCGGTGACGACATCATCGGCCAATTCCATCACGCAGTAGAAATAACCGGCGGCCTCATTGCGCCCGACCTGCAAAACATCAACCAGGCCGTCATGCAGCCGTGACACGGGTTCAAACTTCAGAATGCCGTTGAACTCGCGCTCAAAAGCCCGCTGGTGCTTGAACATTTGGGCTTGCACGATTTTGACCGCGCGGTAAGAGCCGAGCGCATTTTTTGCAAGCCACACCTGCCCGCTGCTGCCGCTCCCGATGAGACGAAGCAGTTCGTGCTCTGGAACAACTGGAATGGTCGCTGATTCCGTCACACTCTAATTCGACGCGTCACCATTGTTTTTCAAGCATACGGACTTCCCTTTTGAGCAACGCCAGGATCCGGTGTTTGGCGAGATAGACCTGGGCGATATTGACTTCCAGGATCCTGGCGACCTTGTTGGCCGGCCATTGTCTGACCACGTTTAGATCGAACATTTGATAATGCTCCTCTTTGACGCGGCGCCGGACGCGCTCCAGCGCGGCCTCCATCAAATTCGATTGCCACTCGGCTTCCCAGAGAACTTCGAGGCCGGCGTCCGCCGGGTCGGGAATCTCAGCCAGATCCACCATACTGATGCCTCCATTTGACGAAGCATCTTCTCCCAAGGCGTTTGGCTTGCGCTTCCTTAGTTGGTCCGCAATCCGCCAACGAGTGAGATTTCGCAGCCAGCCTTTGAACGAGCCGAGCTTGCGGTCGCGTTTGAACTTGTTGATGTCCTTGGCCACGCAAATGATCGTCTCCTGAACGACATCCTGTGCCTCGGCCTCGGTCAACCCGGACTTGAGCGCAATGGAGTAAATCAACCGCCAGTAGGTATCGAAGAAGCTCTTCCAGCTCTCCTGATCGTCCCAGTTCTGTAACCGGCTCAACAGGCTGTAACGGGTCGGAATGAACTCTTCCGTGCGCGATGTCACTGTCTCGTTCATACCTGATTTGCTCGCAATGAACGACTTCTTTCTTGCAAGATGTTCCCATGCCACGACAAGCCGAGCAAACCCCTGGTGACCCAAAAGCCCCAGTCAGATTCCGGGCCATCTGCTTCATCCACCGCCTACGGGATTCCGCGTTGGTCGAAATACACTTGCCGAGCGGGCCGCGCACTCGCGTCCAAGGCACCCCGATTTTGTAATTCCAGAGTCTGTCCGCCACAGCTAAGCTTTGACACGCGTGACACATGGGGCGACCATTGCGCCCCGCTGCGGCGGAAGAGCTATGCGAAATCTCAGAAAGACCAGGACCGGTTGGCCACGATGGCTGAGGACGCTCCTGCTGCCGGAAGCGAGACGAGCTTTGACTACATGAGTATGTTCGATACGACGG
>CAIQQM010000029.1 GCA_903873945.1 uncultured Verrucomicrobiota bacterium | reverse complement strand
TTGCCTGGGCGGCGCGCTTCCGCCGCTTGGCCCGCGATTACGAACGGCTTGCCTCGACGCTCTCAGGTTATCACTGGCTCGCCTTCACCATGCTCATGCTCCAATCGCTATTTGCTAAAAGTGCATGACAGGCTCTAGTTTCAGTGTTCATGTGAATCTTGGATCCGCCAAGAGTTGAACCTTTGCCGCCGGTTGCGTCAATAACAATGCCGCAGGCCGAGCGTCGGCCTCTTCCATTGCGGATTTCGGATTGCGGATTGCGGATTGAAGCCGGAGGGCCTGGCCACAGATTGCACAGATTTCCGGAGCAGGAATTTAACGCAAAGGCCTAAGACGCTAGAAGAAAGGCCAAGGATTGCGGAAGGGATTTAGCCACAGATTGCGCAGATTGCACAGAGTCGACGTTCGACTTCCCATCACAGAGGGGAAAAGAAATTTAGCCACGGATTAAACACGGATTGAACACGGATTTTTTCACAGAACTTCGAATGGGAAGCTCTCGCAAAGAACGCGAAGGACGCGAAGATGTGAAAGGCGGACGGAATGGCCACAGATGGGGAAAAGGAATCTTCCATTGCGGAATTCGGATTGCGGAGTGCGGAGTGAAGGTAGAGGGCTTGGCTGGAGAGAAGGAAACACACTGCCGTGTTCGGTTTCGTGAAAACCCAACCCGGCAGGGATGCCGCCGGCTACGGCAGGCAGAGATGCCTGCCGCTACGACACGGTTCCGGCGCGGCTTTATTCCGGCAGTGGTTTGCCTTTTGTCTCCGGCGCGAAGGGCAGGATCAACAGGCCCACGAGGTAAATCAACGCGATGGCGCTGGCGGCCCGGCCAAAACTGCCCAGCGCCGTAACGAGGAACCCGGTGAGGAATGGCCCGGTCGAAGCGAACACCCGGCCAACGTTAAAACAAAAACCCGCGCCGGTGGCCCGGATTCGCGTCGGGTACAATTCCGGCAGGTAAATCGGGAAACCGCTGAAGATGCCGTTGTTGAAGAACCCCAGCAGCGGCAGCAGCAGCAGCACGTGTGCATACGAGCGCGGCGTTAGAAACGTGACCGGCAACAGCACCAGGCTGCCGGCACACATCAGCGCAAAGGCGGCGCGCCGGCCAAAGCGGTCGGCCAGCGGGCCAAAGCTGAGATAACCGACCAGCGCGCCGGCATTGAGCATCATCGTCGCGTAGCTGACACGGCTGGTGATGGCACCCGGATCCAATCCTTGCAGTCCGGGCAGCGAGCGAACCAGGGTCGGCGTCCAGTTGGTCGCGCCCCATAATCCGAACACCGCGACGAAGGCGAGGCCGGAACCGGCCAGCGTCGAGCGGAGCAGCCTGGGCTGGAAAAGCTCCGGCAATTTTCGCGGGCGGACATCTCCCGACCGCCGCTCCAGCTCGCGCGTCTTGACCCATCGCTCCGGCTCTTTGACCCATAGCCGCACCAGCAATGCGACCAGGGCGGGCGCGATGCCCACAACGAAAATGGAGCGCCAGCTGTGCTCACGCATCAGCAGGGCGAGCACGGCCGCTATCAGAAAACCGGCGGCCCAGGCCGATTGCAGGATTCCCGCCGCCCTGGCCCGCTTCGATTCAGGCCAGACCTCCGCGACCAACGCCGCTCCCGCCGCCCATTCGCCGCCGATGCCCAGCGCCGTGAGGAACCGGTAAAGCGCCAGTTGCCACCAGCTGGACGACAGCGCCGCCAAGCCGGTGAACGCCGCATAGATGAGGATAGTGAAGACGAGCGTCCTGGTACGCCCGAACCGGTCGGCCAGAATCCCGAACACAACGCCGCCGATGGCCCAGCCGATGAGGAAAATCGAGAGGATGATGCCGCCATACCAGCCGATGGCTTCCGGCGAGACAACGCCGCCAGCCTGGACTTGCAACAAATCGTGCAGCGCGGGATGGAGGACGAGCGCGTAAATCGTGGCGTCCATTGAGTCGAACACCCAGCCGAGCCACGCGACAAAGAGCACGAGCCATTGATAGCGCGTGACGCCGTGACGCCATGAGGATTCTTGCATGAGCGCGGATTCCTGGTGGTTTGTCGGGTTCAACGAGGCCGCTTGCGCCGGTGCCGGTGTCGCCAGGTATCCACCACCAAAAACACAAAGACGACGAAACCGATGATCAGAAGGACCATTGCCCTGGGATTGTTCTCCCAGAGTTGCTGGAAGCTTCTGGAGACTTCGTAAAAATCCATGCCAAACTAATTTACACCATCATTCGCAAAAACTAAAATGCCGCCGCGGACAGGGCATTGCCGCCGGGGAGGGGCATGGTTTCGTCCAGCTCCTGACGCCCTTCACGCTCACAGGTTCAACTCTTCCAATCAAACGCCCGCTTCTTGACCGCATAAATATAACCGACGAACAATATCCCGAGGAACGAGAGCATCGCGCCGAGGATCAGCCCGCCGTTTTGCTTAAGCATTTCCCGGTAAACCACCGCCCAAGGATAAAGAAACACGACTTCGATATCGAAGAGGATGAACAGCATGGCCACGAGGTAAAACTTCACCGAGAATCGCCCACCACCTTCTCCGATCGGCAGCATGCCGCATTCGTAAGCCGTGTCCTTGATCGGCGAGCGCTTTCCCTTCTTGCCCACGATGACCGACACCACCAGCATGCCGAAGGAAAACGCCACCGCCAGCACGCCAAGCATCAACACCGGCAAATACTGGGCCAGTTGCGACTGTTCTTCCATGACGCGAATTTAAAACTCCCCCGCTCTTTGGCAAGCGGAACTTTTCCGGATTCAGCCATTTTGCTGCACGCCCAACCGCTCGAAGACTTCCTCGATAAAAGTGGTCCCCTGGATCCGGGCCAGGCGGCTGTAAAGGCCGTTCAGATCCAGCAACTCCTCATGGGTGCCCATTTCAATGATTTGACCATGCTGCATCACCAGGATCTGGCCGGCTTTGCGAATCGTGCTGAGCCGATGGGCGATGACGAAACTGGTGCGATTGGCCATCAGATGCTCCAGCGCCTCCTGGATGAGCCGTTCCGTCGCGGTATCGACGCTCGCGGTGGCTTCGTCCAGGATGAGAATTGGCGCGTTTTTCAAAAGCGCCCGGGCAATGCTGACACGCTGTTTTTCCCCGACACTCAGCTTCACCCCGCGTTCGCCAACCCGCGAGTCGTAGCCCAGCGGCAGCCGCTCAATGAACTCATGACAATTGGCGGCGCGCGAAGCGGCCACGAGTTCCTCCGCCGTCGCATCCAGCCGGCCGTAAAGAATGTTCTCGCGAATCGTGCCATTGAACAGAAACGCTTCCTGGCTGACGACGCTGATCTGGGCGCGCAGGGACTCGAGCGAAATGCCGCTGATGTCCTGGCCGTCAATGGTGATCCGGCCCGCAGTCGCCTCGTAAAACGCCGGGAGCAGATTCACGAGCGTGGATTTGCCGGCGCCGGTGGGCCCGGCCAGGGCCACCATCTCGCCGGGGCGGACATGAAGCGAGATATTCCGCAGCACCACCCGCCCGGGATTGTAGCTGAAACCGACATCTTCATACACCACGTCTCCGCGCACCGGGGTGCGCAGTTTTTGGCGCGGAAGATCGCCGGCGCGCTCGACGGCAGTGTCGAGAATGTCGAATACCCGTTCGCCGGCGGCGCGGGCCGCCTGTAACAGCTGGTTCAATCCGTGCAGGCGGCTGATCGGTTCGTAAAACAGGGCGAGATAAAACAGGAAACCGACAAGCTGGCCGATGGTCATTTTGTCCGCCAACACCTGCCGCCCGCCGGCCCATAACACCAGCACCATGCCGAGCGCGCCGGCAAAGGTCATTGCGGGCGAGTAGGCCGCCCAGGCCCGCATGATGCCAAGGGTCCCGGCGCGCAGGTCGTCGGCGCATCGGGCAAAACGTTTGTCCTCATGGGGTTCGCGCTCGAAGGCCTTGATTTGGCGGACGCCCTGGAGATTGTCCATCAGCAGCGAATTCATCGCGCTGGCAGCCCGGCGCTGCAGTTGGTAGCGGCGGTGGGCCGTCAGGGTGTACCAAAGCGCCCCGAGGATCAGCAAGGGCAGGGGAATCATGGCAATGGCTGCCAGGGCCGGGTTGGTGGCGAACATAATCGCCGCCACCCCGATGATGGCGAGGACAGCCACGCTTCCCTGTTCGGTGCCGTCGATCAGCACGCGCTCGACGGCGTTCACATCCTCGACGATGCGCGTCATCAAGTCGCCCGAGGCGCGCTGGTCAAAGTAATTCACCGGCAACCGTTGCAGGCGCGCATAAACGTCGCAGCGCATGTCGTAGATCACATTCTGCTCGAAGGCGTTGTTGATCCGGATGCGCAGGCTGTTGAAGATGTCGCGCAGGAGGAACGCCCCCAGCAGCGCCAGCATCATCGGCGCGAGCAGGTCAATCCGCTTTAGCCCGATGACATCGTCAATCACGAACTGGGTGAGTTTGGGATAGGCCAGCGAAAAGGCCATGGAGACGAGGGCGCAGCCGATGGTGCCGGCAGCCATCAGCTTGTAGGGCCGCAGATAGGCCGCGACGCGCCTGAGGATTTCCCAGGTCGAACGCGATTTTGCGACGAAGGTCGGGTCGGATTGAAAGGAGTGAGTTTTTCGGTCAGTCATTTAGAGGCGGCGCCGGGCTTTCGGAAACCGGAGCTGAAGCCGGGTTTCACCGCTGGCGGGATTGCATAACAACATCATGTTTATCGTCCAATCTACCATTCATGGCGGCCGTGTGAACAAGATTTTCAGACCGCGCCCCGGCGGTTGGCCGTTGACTCGGCTTCTACATACTATTAGGTTTTCGCAGGATGAAGCTGTTGCCGGATTCATTGCTTGAACTCGTTCGCCGCACTTCCGTCGAGATTCCGGATGACGTGCACCGGGCCATCGTCGATTCGCTGGAGCGCGAAAAGAAGGGCACCATCGCCGAGAGCGCGATGAAGATCATCGACCAGAACATTGCGCTGGCGAAAAACAAATCCCAGCCGATCTGCCAGGACACCGGCAGCATCATTTTTTACATTGATTGCCCGGTCGGCTTCGACCAGCCCGGCTTCGAGGAGACGGCCCGGCAGGCCGTGAAATTTGCGACCGGCAAGGGTTTTCTCCGCCAGAATTCCGTCGATTCCATCACCGGCAAAAACGACGGCACGAACCTGGGACCGGGCTCGCCCGCGCTCCATTTTCACCAGCATCGCTCGCCGGAGGTCATGGTGCGGCTGGTCCTCAAGGGTGGCGGTTGCGAAAACGTGGGCGCGCAATACTCGCTGCCGAACGAGAAGCTCAAGGCCAGCCGCGATTTGGATGGCTGCCGCAAAGTCATCCTGGATGCGGTCCTGCAGGCCCAGGGCAAAGGCTGCGGCCCAGGCGTCCTGGGTATTTGCATCGGCGGCGACCGCGCCGCGGGCTACGAATTATCCAAGCAACAGTTCCTGCGGAAGCTTGACGATCACAACGCGAACCCGGAGCTGGAGAAACTGGAGCGGGACATAGTGGCGACTTCGAACAAGCTGGGGATTGGCCCCATGGGTTTTGGCGGCAGGACGACGCTGCTGGGGGCGAAGATCGGGGTGCTGAACCGGCTGCCGGCGTCCTATTTCGTCAGCATCAGTTACATGTGCTGGGCGTATCGGCGTCAGGGCGTGGCGCTCGGGCCCGACGGTGAAATCCAGAAGTGGCTGTACTGAAATGACAACTCTCACAACCCCTGTTTCCGAGGCGGCCACCCGCGCCCTCAAGGTGGGTGATGAAGTGACCATCACCGGGACTCTTTTCACGGGGCGGGATGCGGTCCACAAATTCCTGCACGACGGCGGCAGGCTTCCCCCGGGTGTGAATCTCAAGGGCGGCATTCTTTACCATTGCGGCCCGGTGGTCATCAAGGACGGGCAAGGCAACTGGAAATGCGTCGCCGCCGGTCCGACGACATCAATTCGCGAGGAGCCGTATCAGGCGCAGGTGATCCGCGACCTCGGTCTGCGCGGCGTCATCGGCAAAGGCGGCATGGGGGACAGGACGATGGCGGCGTGCAAGGAATATGGCTGCGCTTATCTGCATGCAGTGGGCGGGGCGGCGCAGGTGCTGGCGGAGTGCATCAAAAGCGTGCCGAATGTTTACATGATGGAGGAGTTCGGCGCGCCCGAGGCGATCTGGCAGTTTGAAGTGGCCGGCTTCCCGGCCATAGTGACCATCGACGCCAACGGAAACTCACTGCACAAGGAGATTTTTGCCGCGAGCCAGGCGGAGCTGGCGAAGTACATTTAACCGGCAAACCGGCGGAAGCTATCGTGCGTTTCCGGGCGCTGCGTCGATCAGCTCGATCCGGCGCTGATGCCGCCCGCCTTCGAAAGGCGTGTCCAGCCAGACGCGGACGATCTCCAGGGCGGTTTCGAGGCTCATCATTCTCTGGCCGAGAGAAATCATGTTGGCATTGTTATGCTGGCGGCCCAGCCGGGCCGATTCGATATTCCAGCACAAGGCGCAGCGGATTCCCCTCACGCGGTTTGCGACGATGGCTTCACCGTTGCCGGAACCGCCCAGGACAATGCCGCGTTCGAATTCTCCCCGCGCCACAGCCTCCGCCACCGGCCGGATGAAGACGGGATAATCCACCGGCTCCTCTGAATGCGCACCAAAGTCCGTTACGGTATGTCCCAAACTTTCAAGGAACTCCCGGATTTTCCCTTTGTATCCAAATCCCGCATGATCGGAACCAATAGCGATTTTCATAAGCTCAATTTTGTTGCGCTAGATTGCCATGTCCGCCCGGATTCCGCCAGTGCTCCTTCGCATCTTGACCTCCTCATCCCGCGCTTTCGTGGCTACTTTTCTTCGAAAAGGCCCGGCGCGATTTCGCGGGTCAGTTTCTGGCAACGGTTCAGGATTCCTGCCGCCGACTCGCAGGTCAGCGCAAAATCAGCCAGGGCTTTTGCCTCGCTTAGTTTCAGGCGGCGGACGACAAACTTCACCTGCGGCACAAGCGACGGGGCGGCGCTCAGTTCATCCACGCCCAGGCCCAGGAGCAAGGGCACCAGAACAGGGTCTCCGGCCATCTCCCCGCAGATGCTCACCCGGATTCCGTGATTGTGGGCCGCATCTACCGTGGTTTTTATCAGGCGCACGATGGCCGGGTGCGTCGGCTCGTAAAGATGCGCGATTTTCTCGTTCATTCGATCCACCGCCAGCGAGTATTGGATCAAATCATTCGTGCCGATGCTGAAGAACTTCAATCGCTTTGCCAGGGAATCCGCCACCATGACGGCCGACGGGATTTCAATCATGGCGCCGATTTCCATCCGCTCGTCGAAAGGAACATTTTCTTTGCGCAACTCCGCTTTGTACTCCTCCACCAGGGCATTGGCCTGGTTCAGTTCCTCGAGGCCGGAAATCATCGGGAACATCATCTTGACGTTCCCTTCGGCGCTCGCCCGCAGAATGGCGCGGAGGTGTTCCCGAAATATATCGCGCTCCTGCAAACACAAACGGATGGCGCGCCAGCCAAGAAACGGGTTCATCTCCCTCGGCACCGGCAAATGGGCGATGAACTTGTCGCCGCCCAAGTCGAGGGTCCTGATGACCACCGGCAGCGGCTTCAAAGTTCGTGCCGCCTCGCGGTACGCCTGGTATTGTGCTTCCTCGCCCGGCAAACGCTCGGCGTTAATGAACAGGTACTCGGTGCGGAACAACCCCACGCCTTCCGCGCCGCTCGCTTTGACCTGGCTGCTGTCGGCCGCTTCCTCAATGTTGGCCAGCAGGGTCACGCGGTGCCCATCCAGGGTAATGGCCGGTTTCTGCAGAAGATCGCCCAGCTTTTCCTCCAGCGTGGCATGCCGGCGGATGGTTTCGTCATACTCGCGCAGCGTCTGATCAGTCGGGTTAACGACGATGATTCCCTTGTAGCCGTCGAGCAACGCATACTGGCCGTTCTCCAAATGGCTGCTCACGTCCTTTAAACCCACCACTGCGGGAATCCGGAGCGAACGCGCCATGATGGCCGTATGCGAGGTCTTGCTGCCCACGTCCGTGGCGAACCCGAGCACCTTGTGCCTGTCGAGCTGCGCGGTATGGGAAGGCGTCAAATCGTGGCTGATGATGATGCAGGGTTCGTTGAGGTGGCGAAGATCAACCTCCGCATCGAGCCCCATCAGGTTGTTCAGCACGCGTTCCGTGACATCGCGCATGTCCGTGGCCCGCTCGCGCAGATAATCGTCTTCGACCGCGGCGAGCGTCGCGGCATACCGTTCCGCCACGGTGTGGAAAGCGTGTTCGGCATTGACCTTCTGCCCCTGTATGAGCCGCACAACTTCGTCCATAAGCGTGCGGTCTTCGAGCACCATCAAGTGAGCGTCGAAAATGCCCCCCTCGGTGGCGCCCATGGCCACGCTTACCCTGTGTTGAACCTCGATGATCTGCTGGCGGGTCTGGGCCAACACCTTCTCCAGCCGATGGACTTCCTCGACCAACTCTAAATCCGTCAGCTGCCGCTCGCTGATCGCGGGCCGCGTCCGGTGTTGCAGGAGAATTTTTCCACGGCAGATGCCTCCCGAAACCGGTATGCCCCGGAAAGTCATTTCACTCTTTGGCATCGCCTCTGGCATGGATGATTCTTACCCAATCCGGTTTCGATTGGAAAGCAATTCTTCGCCCGGGCCGCGCCCGGATGCGCCTGATCTGAGCCTTCGTCCGCCCTGCCCGGGGAGAGCGGCAATAAAAAAGCCCGCGCAAGGCGGACTCTGAATCAATACCACGACCCCGTGGCGCCGGGCTATGCCCGCTCCATGTACTTGCCGGTGCGGGTATCCACCTTGATTTTCTCGCCGGTCTTTATGAAGAGCGGGGCCTGGACCGTAATGCCTGTCTCCAGCACGATTGCCTTCTGGACGTTATTGGCCGAGTCGCCGCGAACACCTTCGGGCGCGTCCGACACCTTCAAGATCACGCTCGAGGGCAATTCGATCGAAACCGCCTTGTCCTCCACGAACGTCACCGTCACCTGGGCGTTTTCCACGAGGTAATTCTTCGCGTCGCCGACGATCTCCGGCGGCAGGCTCACCGTCTCATAGGTTTCGGGGTCTGAAAAAACGAAGTCCTCGCCATCCTTGTAGCTGAAATCCATCTTCCGCGTCACCATCGGGACCACCTCGATTTTTTCAGTCGAGCTGAAGCGCACGTCGGAGGATTTCCCGGTGCGGATGCTGCGAAGGGTGGCCTGGACAAAGGCGCGCAGGTTGCCCGGAGTTCGGTGCTGACTGTCGAGAACGACGACCATGTCGCCGTTGTAACTGATCGCCATGCCGCGGCGAAGATCGTTAGCTGTTGCCATATCAATAAGTCAAAATTCTCTTGCCCGCCTTCCCGCGGGGAGGGGGAAGATAGTTAAGTTCCGGGTTTAAGCAAGCCTGGTTTTTGACACAGAAACTTCTTCTTTGACGCTCGTGCCGGCGCGATTACTCTTCCTGCGGGATGTATGAGCATCGGAAAAGCCCTTTGCTGCCACGGCCGGCATTTTACGCGCGCCTGGCGCGGAATGCGCTTCTTGCGCTTGCAATCGTGGCGGTTTCGCTGGGGATCGGGATGGCCGGGTATCACGGATTGGAACGATTGCCCTGGCTCGATGCCTTTGAGAATGCGGCGATGATCCTGTCCGGCATGGGGCCGGTGGCCGCGATTCAAACGAGCGCCGGCAAATTCTTCGCCGGATGCTACGCCCTTTTCAGCGGCTTGGCCTTCATCACCGCCATTAGCGTCCTATTCGCGCCCGTCTTCCACCGGTTCATTCACAAGTTCCACCTGGAATAGGACTTGTGCCCGGGAAGACGGCGATGCGGGCCGGTGTGAACAACGCGGCAGTACGGTCATGAAAGCGAAAGAAATCATCAAAAAAGCCCGGCCGTTCGCCGAACCCTTCCGGGTTGATAACGGCAAAAAATTTCACCTGAAAGATTTCGATCCCGCCGACACGATCGGGTACAAAAACGAGGGTAAACCCAAAGCCAAAGAAGCGCTGGCCGAGGGCATCCAGGCGCTGGCGGAACTTCAGGACAAGCTTTACGCCCAGGGCCAGTGGGCGTTGCTGCTCATCTTCCAGGCGATGGACGCCGCCGGCAAGGACGGCGCCATCAAGCATGTCATGTCCGGCGTCAACCCGCAGGGCTGCCAGGTCTTTTCTTTCAAGGCGCCTTCAGCCGAGGATCTGGACCATGATTATCTGTGGCGCTGCATGAGATGCCTGCCCAACCGCGGCCACATCGGCATCTTCAACCGCAGCTATTACGAGGAGACCCTGGTGGTGCGCGTCCACCCGGAGGTTCTCGCCCGGGAAAAGATTCCCTCCGGGCTGGTCACCCGGCATATCTGGGCGGAGCGGTTCGAGGACATTCGTAATTTCGAGCGCTACCTGTCCCGTAACGGCGTCGTGATCCGGAAGTTCTTCCTCAACGTTTCCAGGAAGGAACAGAAGCGGCGATTTCTCGAGCGCATCCAAAACTCCGATAAAAACTGGAAGTTCTCGGCCGCCGACGTCGCCGAACGGCGGCATTGGGACGAGTACATGGAAGCCTACGAGGAGATGATCCGGCAAACCGCGACGAAAGCCGCCCCGTGGTATGTCGTGCCGGCGGACAACAAATGGTTCACCCGCGCGGTTGTGGCCGCGGCGGTCATCGAAACTCTCGCCTCGCTTGGTTTGAAATATCCCGGCGTCAGCGAGGGCAAACGGAAGGAACTCGCCGCAGCCGGGCGCGCATTGGTGAAGAAATGACCCGGCAAACCGCCGGAGAAATTGCGCGGTTGCGCTTCCATAAAAACATATGACAGGCAGCGCTTTGAAAAGCGCTGCCTGTCCGGACGAAAGGTTTTCCTCCGATTATGGGCGGGTAATGTGCAGGCGGATGAACGCCTTGCTCGATGAGCTGACCGGCGTGTTGTAGTGGACCCGGAGCTGGGTGGACGTGTTGATATCCACCGTGGTTCCACTGGTTGACCAGGGACCGGTTACGTTCGTCGCCACTTCCACGAGGATGCTGATGTCAGTCGCGTTCGGGTTTACCGGCGTAGTCAGGCGGAGATAGCCGGTGCTGATGTCGCCGACGACCGGGTTGGCGGCGGGAACATTCGGGTTCAGGCCGAGGGCGTATTTGAGCAGGTTAGGCATGCTGTCGCTGCTGGAGATGGCGGTGTCGGCGGCTGCGCCGCTGTTGTTGGTCGTGCCAAAGTTTTGCAACCGCCAGAGTTGAATGGGAGACAGGGCGATGACGGTGGTTGGGTCGCTGGCGGCGTCATTGGCGGTGTAGCTTTCGCCACCACCGGAGACAGTCACGGTATTGGTGAGGCTGGCGGCAGCGTTGGTGGCGACGGTCACCGTGATGGTAATGGGCGGGTACGTGGCGCCAATGTCGAGGGAATCGGAGCGCGTGCAGGTGAGCGTGCCCAGGTTCGGGGTCCAGCCGGTGCCGCTGATGGCCGTGGCCGTCAGTCCTGTGGGAAGCGTGTCGGTCACCGTGACCGCGCCGCTCGAAGCCGCCGTGCCGATGTTCGTTACGATAATCGTGTAGGTGTCTCCCGTGTCAGCCTGGGTAAAATTGCCCGCATGGGCCTTGGAGATGACGAGGTCGGGAACAAGGGGAGTGGAAGCGATGACGGTGGTAGGGTCGCTGGCGGTGTCATTGGCGGTGTTGATTTCGCCGCCGCCGGAGACAGTGACAGTATTGGTGAGGCTGGTGGCAGCATTGGCGGCAACATCCACAATAACGGTGATGGGCGGGTAACCGGCGCCGGGGGCCAGGCTTTCAGAGCGTGTGCAGGTGAGCGAGCCGAGGTCGGTCGCCCAACCATCGCCGATGATGTCCGTGGCGGTAAGCCCGGCGGGCAGCATGTCGGTCACCGTGACCGTGCCGATGGTGGCTCCGATGCCGATGTTCGTAACGGTGATGGTATAGGCGTCACCGCTGTCACCCTGGGTAAAATTGCCCGCATGGGTCTTGGAGATGACGAGGTCGGGAATGGGCGTGACGATGCCCTGAACTTCAAGGTCAGAAGCGGTGGAACCGGCCGTATCGTAGATGTACCAAGTGCCACCCGAGGCGCCGCTATAATTAACGATGCGGAAGGTGATGTTGGTGCCGGCGCCGACGTTTTGCAGGTCGGGGAATCCAGTCAGGTTGATCGGACTCAAGGTGTCTCCGGTAGAGGCAGTTGTCGGGTAGGATAATGCGGTGATGTTAGAAAATACTCCCGACCCGATCTGATACTGTAAATTGCCAGTGGCCGGGCCTCCGGCGGAACGCCGGTAACTGAATTGGCTGACTGAGGCAAAGGACACCTGGTAACCGGCCTGGGCCGTAACCGCAAAAGTGGCAAATTGGTTGGCGGTGATGGCCGCCGCTTCGGTCGTACTCAACCAATTCATGCCACCCCAAGCATGGCTCGCGCCGCTGCCACTTGTGCCCACGCCTGAACCGCGCGTAAGCCCGGCCGTTACAGTGAGATTCGCCCCGGTGGTGGTGGGTGACAAGGGTGAAACGCCATAGATGCCTGAGCCCCCCACCAGTGGGTGCATATCCCACCCAATCAGGGTGACGGGGTTGGCGATGCTAACAGCTGCGTTAATGGTCGTGACGTCGCTGGCGGTGTTGTTCGCCGGGTTCGAATCACCGCCCCCGGATACCGTGGCGGTATTCGTAACGCTGGTGGCGGCGTTGGTGGCAACATTTACAGTGACGGTAATGGGCGGGTAGCTCGCGCCCGCAAACAGGGTGTTCGAACGCGTGCAGGTGAGCGTGCCCAAATCCGTGGTCCAGCCGAAGCCGCTGATCGCGGCGGCGGTGAGGCCCGCGGGGATCGCATCAGTAACGGTGATCATGCCGGTCGAAGCCTGGTTGCCGATGTTGGAGACGGTGATGGTATACCGATCACCGGAGTCGCCCTGGGAGAAGTTGCCGAAATGGGTCTTCGTGATGGCCAGATCAACGAATGAGCCGGTCACGGTGAAACTGTCGGAACTGATTGCGGTGCCGGAAGGGACCGTGACGCTGATGGGACCGATGACGGAATTGGTGGGCACCGTGGCGGTGATCTGGGTGTCGGAATTCACGGTGAACGCCGCGCTGACACCCTGAAACGCCACTTCCGAGGCGGAAGTGAAGCCCGTGCCGGTGATCACGACACTGCTGTTGACCGCGCCGCTGCTCGGGGAGAAACCGGTGATGACGGGCAGAGAGCCGGACTGGCCGTCCACCTTGTCGCGGAGAGCCGCGGCAACGTCGGGCGGCAGGGCGGTGAAGAAAGTGTACCCGGTGTCGGCTTCGATCTGGCGGACCGAAGTCACGTAATTCGAATAACTGTTGGCTGTGCTATTGTTGTTGGGGATTTTCACCGCGATCACCCGCGTAGAGGAGTTAATCCGGTTCGTCGCATCGCCACTGCCCGGAGGAACCACCACGACGATCTTCCAGGTATATGTGGCAAGCAAGAGGCGCTGGCTGGGCTGGATGAGCGAACCGTTGAACCCGCCCGGCCCGCAAATGATCAGCAATTCATTGCCGGCTTGCGAAAGCGAGTCGCAAACGGTCTCGAGGCTTACCCACGTCACTTCGTTGTTGTGCGGCGCCTGCGGAATGATGTTCGACATGAAAAACACAAGCAGGTTGTCGGCAACGGTGTCAGTGCGCTCTTCTGAGGCGCACATGTGGCCGCGATCATAACCGGAACCGGTGTAATCATCTGTGTTTACCCAGTAGAAGTTCGGCGGCAGATTCGTGTCAGTATAAAACGAAGAGCTTCGGGGCGCTGAGCCATAGTCGCCGGCCGTCAAATCCCAACTCGCCCAATTAGGCTGGCCAAAGTTGTCGCTGTAATCGATCGCCTCGACTGTGCGCTGGATGAAGTAATGGTCGTGATTGTTGGTGTCGGCGGTGGCGCCGCTGGGGTTGCCCAGTTGCCATTGCCAATACAGAGTCGCGTTGTTCGTACTGATGAAGGCGTCCGCGTGCTGGAGGGAAAAGAGCAGGGCGGAGGCGCTCAGGAGGACGGCAGACAGGTTTCGGGTGATGGATTTGCGAAGGATGGCTTTCACGAGTGGGATGAGCTTGAGTTGCTGAGGTTGCTGGCTGTTATTGTTGCTTTGCTGCTTGCCCATAAACGCGCAAGCTACGCCACCTGTAATATTCACCATCCGCGCCTTCGATACAAGCTTTTAATCAGAAAAAACAACCTTCACCATTGACAACGGCGGGCGTTTCGTTATCGTTTCGCGCTCTCCGATATTGGAAAGAATTGATTTATGCCGAATACGAAGTCAGCCGAACGCCGCATGCGGAACAGCGCGCGCAAACAATCACGCAACCACAGCGTCAAGTCGCGTTTGCACACGCTGGAGAAGAACTACCTGAGCCTTCTGGGTGCAGGAAAGAAGGACGATGCGGCGAAGGGCTTGCGGACGATCAGCTCCGCCTTCGACAAAGCGGTCAAGGCGGGCGTGGTTCAGCGGGCAACAGCGAACCGCAAGAAATCGCGCCTCGCGTTGCAGCTTGTCCGCGCAAAGTAATTGGGCGGACCAGTCGGCCGGTGCGGATGGGCAAGCAAACCGGCGAGCGCGGGGAGGCTTGCGGCCAGCCAGCATCCGGCTCATCGGATGCGGACTTTCGCAGGGTCCCGGTTACGAGGGGGACTGCGTTTTCTGGGTCGCGGCCGGGTCTTCGGTCTTGACACGCGGGCCGGCATCGGAGCGCTTCGGGAACAGCCTGGAGTCGATTAAACCCATCTTCGCGAGGCGGTATTTCAAACCCGTGGCCAGGCAGCCGAACCCGTATTTGACGCTGCGCCGCAGATTGATGGAAGAAGCTTCCGGGAAGTACTTCGTCGGGCAACTCACCTCGGCAATGGTGAAGCCGTGCCACAGGATTTGCGCCAGCATTTGGTTGTCAAAGACAAAGTCGTCAGAGTTGTTGTCCAGTTCGAGTTGCCGGAGAAGTTGGCGCGAGAACGCGCGGTAACCCGTGTGGTACTCGGACAACTTGGCGCGGAGGAGCATATTTTCGGCAAGAGTCAGGCAGCGATTTGCGAAATATTTCCAGGGCGGCATGCCGCCTTTCAAGGCGTAGCCGCCAAGAATGCGACTGCCAAGGACGCAGGGATGGAGTTCGTTCCCGATGATTGAAACCATGGCCGGAATCAGTTTGGGAGTGTACTGATAGTCGGGGTGGATCATGATGACGATGTCCGCTCCCGCTTCCAGGGCAAGCCGGTAACAGGTTTTTTGGTTTCCGCCGTAGCCCTTGTTGCTGTCGTGGACGTGAACCTGAACCCCCGCCAGGCTGCGTGCGACGGAGACGGTGTCATCCTTGCTGCTGTCGTCAACCAGGATGATCTCGTCGACCAGGCGCTGTTCACGCACCTCTTCATACGTTTTGCGCACCGTGCGGGCGGCATTGTAAGCCGGCATTACAACAATGACTTTCTTGTCCAGATACATGCGATTGCTGCCATTAAACAGAATTCCGGAGCGGCGCGCAACGTTCCAGACAAGAGGCATCTCAACCGGTCCGCCCGGAATCATCTTTTTCCGTCCGGATCCTCCCGGCATAGTGATTCCTGACAGAGTTCCTTCTTGCAACTGAGTCTCAATTAGTTTAACCTAACGCCAACGTGAAACGAGCCGCGCAGGGATATAAGATTCTGGAGGGCAGTTGTGCCGGTCCGGCAGTGTGTCCGCTTAGCCGCGTGCGCGCCGGCACGGAAGTCTGCATCAAGCAATTGGCCACGGCGCCGGAAATAACCGACCGTCTGCGTGAACTCGGTTTCTGCGAACAGCAAAAAATCAAGCTGTTGACGCGCAAATCGAGCTTTATCTGCCAGGTTTGCAACGCGCGGCTGGGAATCAGTGAAGCTTTGGCGGACTCGATTTTAGTGGAAACCGTGTCCGCGTCCCAAACGGCCGCTGATTGATACTCATTTCCAAAATGAGGCCAAACTTTTCATTCAAGCCAATCTCCCGCTGTCTCATCGCAAGGAGCGGGCGCATTT
>CAIQQM010000028.1 GCA_903873945.1 uncultured Verrucomicrobiota bacterium | reverse complement strand
GGAGATAAGAGTGGTTATCACGGACATGATGATGCCGGGGATGGACGGACCGAAGCTGGTGAAGGCGTTGCGGCAATTGGACGTGCGGCTGCCGGTCATTGGGATGACGGGACTGTCGGAGCGGGCGAGCATGAAAGGGATGGATGTTCTGAAACTGCCGGTGGTATTGACCAAGCCTTTTTCCGGACCAAAACTGCTCGCTGCACTGAACCAGGCGCTGGGCAGGTCGCCTGCGGCGCCGGAGGCGAGGTTAGGTGAAGGGCCAAAGAGCGGGACGTAGCGGCCAGGCGCGGCATCTTTGCCACAGATTGAGGAAGCATCTGGTAAGAATTAGACCAAAGGCCTGGCAGTGTCTCTGCCGCCCGGTGTCGCCAGAACGGGCGACTGGTGGAGTAGGGGGCTTCCGGTATTTTGTTATAGTGTTGCTGATGTAGAGTTGTGCTTTAAATGTAGAATGTGTCAGAAAGGCCGGGTCGGAGCCCGGTCTTTCTGTTGTACACGCTCAAGGATTTTCCCCGTTGGTATGTCAGACATATAGCTGCATGATTTCGTAAACCGTGTAAGCCGGCAAATTTCCTTTTCAATCGAAGAAATACTGGTATTCTCTCTGGTTCAGAGTTCGGCATCCACGCGAACAAAAACAGGCAATTAGCCGCGAAGGGTGCAGTTTCTCCCGTTCGACCCAGGGGTTTTGGCCCCGGCTTTGGATTTTGGCAGATGGACGCAGCACATATCAGGAACTTCAGCATTATTGCCCATATCGACCATGGGAAGACGACGCTTTCGGATCGGCTCCTGCACCGCACCGGCACGATCACGACCCGGGAAATGGAAGACCAGTTGCTCGATTCGATGGATCTCGAGAAGGAGCGCGGCATAACCATCAAGGCGCACCCGGTGACGATGCGTTACAAAGCCAGGAACGGCGAATCTTACGAGCTGAACCTTATCGACACGCCCGGCCACGTGGATTTTTCATACGAAGTGTCGCGAAGCTTGAGCGCGTGCGAAGGGGCATTGCTCATCGTGGATGCCGCGCAGGGCGTGGAAGCGCAGACGGTCGCGAACATGCATCTGGCGATGAAGCAGAACCTCACGATCGTCCCCGTCATCAACAAAATCGATTTGCCGCACGCGGATGTCCCGCAGGCCAAACGGCAATTGGAGGACATCCTGGCAATAGCAGGCGACTTGGCGATTCTGGCGAGCGCCAAGGAGGGCATTGGCATTGATGAAATTCTGGAAGCCATTGTGGAACGGATTCCGCCGCCCAAGCCCACCGGAGCGCCGTCTTTGCAGGCGCTGGGTTTTGATTCGTATTTTGATACTTACAAAGGCGTGGTCACGCACGTTCGCGTGTTTAACGGCGAGTTGAAACCGGGAATGCTGGTGAAGCTGTTTCACTCCGGCAAGAACGTGGAAATCAAGGAGGTCGGAAGTTTCAACCCGAAGCCATACGTGCGGGAGAAACTCGAGGTGGGTGAGACGGGCTACATGACGGCCAACATCAAGAGCCCGCAGGAGGTTAAGATGGGCGACACCATCACTGACGCCCGGCATCCGTCTCCGGCGCTGGCAGGGTTCAAGGAAATCCATCCCATGGTGTTCAGCGGGATATACCCGATTAACACGGCAGATTATGAACACCTCAAAGCGAATCTTGCGAAACTGCAGTTGAACGACTCGGCATTCGTGTATCAGGCGGAAACCTCGGTCGCTCTCGGGTTCGGGTTCCGGTGCGGCTTCCTGGGTCTGCTCCACCTGGAAATTGTTCAGGAGCGATTGCGGCGCGAGTATGGCATGGACATCATAGCAACCTACCCGAGCGTCATTTACCAGATCACCTTGACCGATGGCACGGTAAAACCCGTAGACAACCCGGCCTACCTGCCCGAACCGACTTATATTGGAAAGATTGAGGAGCCGGTGGTCAAAGCGTTCGTTATTTGTCCAAACGAGTACATCGGCGACATGATGGCCTTGATCACTGAGAAACGCGGCACCGTGGACCACACGGAAACGTTGGATTCCCGGCGGGTAATGCTGACGAGCCTGTTGCCCCTGAATGAGATCCTGATTGATTTCCACGATCGCATTAAGAGCATTACGCGGGGGTATGGATCGATGGATTACGAATATGCCGGCTACAGGGAATCAGACATGGTCAAACTCGATATGCTGGTCAACAGCGAGGCGGTGGACGCATTTTCGTGCATCGTGCATCGCGACAAAGCGGAGGGCAGGGGACGCGCCCTCGCGGCCAAGCTGAAGGAAGTTATTCCCCGCCAGCAATACGCGGTTGCCATCCAGGCCGCTATCGGCGGAAAGGTCGTCGCGCGCGAAACCGTTGGGGCGTTGCGCAAGGACGTGACGGCCAAATGTTACGGCGGTGATGTCACGCGCAAACGGAAGCTTCTGGAGAAGCAGAAGGAAGGCAAGAAACGCATGAAATCATTCGGGTCGGTGAATATCCCGCAGGAAGCATTTATTGAGGTACTCAAGGCATGATATGATTGCGCAATGGTTTTTTTCCACGACGGTTCGTCACGCCTGCGCCATACGCAAACACGTGGAGAAACTCGTCCATCACCAGCGCGACATCCTTTCGCCTCCGGCCATCGAAGCGCTCCAATCTGCGATGGGAGACATGAGAAACACTCTGGCCGCGAAGGCGGATAAGGCTGAGCTGGAAAAGCAAATAGGCAGGCTGGAGACTGCGGCCAATAAATGGCTCAAGCCCTATCCCAATGCTGCCTGGCGGGAAAACGTCGAGGTTTTGCTGGTGGCTCTGACAGTGGCAATGGGCATTCGTACCTTCTTTCTGCAACCCTTCAAGATTCCCACCGGTTCCATGCAGCCGACTCTTTTTGGGGTGACGTCGGCTAACCTGATTCATTCCCCGGGGGCGAATATCCCTACCGGCCTGAGGCGGGTAGGCGAATGGTTTGAAGGAATGTCATATGTCCATCTCACGGCGGAAAACGACGGCGATCTTAGGCGAGTCGACCCGCCGACAGGATTGCGGATTTTTAATATCAAACAGACGCTCTGGATAGACAACGAGCCGTACACTATCTGGTTTCCGCCGGATTACGGCGCGCCTCCGGCTGGGACATTGGAAGCCAGGGCTGGATTGAGGCCCGGGCAGACTTTCCACAAAGGCGAGGATATCGTCAAACTGCTGGTTAACGCCGGCGACCATTTGTTCGTTGACCGTTTGACTTATAACTTTCGCAAACCTCAGCGCGGAGAGATCGTGGTTTTTGAAACCCAGGGAATTCCGGAGGAATACCGTAATTATTACGGAATTCCGGCTGATCAGTTCTATATTAAGCGTCTTGTGGGCCTCGGTGGCGAAAAGGTGCAACTTGGCCACGACCGGCATCTAATTATTGACGGCAAACGTCTCGGCGCTTCGACACCGCATTTTGAAAGGGTCTACTCCTTTAATCCCGGCGACCCGACACGTGACAGTCATTATTCAGGCCATGTGGACGGCCCGGGCATTGCGCCATTGTTTCAAAACCAACCCGAGGGAATCGTAATTCCAGACGGCGATTACATGGTGATGGGTGACAACACAGCTAACAGTCTCGACTCACGCTTCTGGGGATACTTTCCTGCGAAATACGTTATTGGAAAATCCTTTTTTGTTTATTGGCCAATCACCGACAGGTTCGGCTGGGGATATCACAGGTAGGAAAAGCGACTATCAGCAACGGCCACGATACGAGAGCGGAAAAGGACCAACACAAAGGGGCACAAGTCAAGAAATCCAACTTCCTATTATAATTCGCACAATGTTTGTTATATTTAATTCGTATTTACTGCCGAAATGCGGAAAGTACGACGTGAGTCTTGATCGACAAATCCGCTCAAAGGCGAATTAGGCCGAAACTGGCGGAAGAAGGCCGAATATAAAGCACTTAGGAGCAGAAACCGACCCACTCAAAAAGGCACAATCCCGCTCGATTTTTGGAGGTCCTGACAATCCCGCTCAGTGCTCATGTCCATGCACGAAAGCCCTGCCAACATTGAGGATTATGCTTTTGGACATTTCGAGAGCCAAAAACGAGCGGGATTCTACCGGTTTGCAACCTGGCAAGCCGGTTTTGAACGAAAGGGCGACTGTCTAGCAGTTGGACAGTGCCATATTCAGGGGTGATCCGCTTGGCGAAAGCGCAACTTTTGCACGCGGTTAACGGCCTGCGGTGGGCTGTTTAATCGGCGGTTAATTCAGGTTGAAAACCTGCTCAGGGTCCGGCCCGGCTGAAGTGCTGAAGGCCCCCGTCGCGATCTGAAGCGGAGCATGGGGCATCGGTCCCCTACCCTTCAAAATCTTCAACGGTTGCCGAAATGACAACGCCGGCCAGGTTGCCCCGGCCGGCGCGGTGGGTTGGAGAGAGGATCAAGCGGCGGCCTGGCGGCCAGCCTTGGAGCGGGATCGGGCAGCCAAGGTGATCCGGAGTTGCTTCAATTGCGCCAGGTCTAGCCGGGACTCATCGGCAGTGCCGAACTTGTCTTGAGCGATGGCCCGCCAGTAGGCCTCGGGAGCCATCCGCATGATAGTATATATGAGGCGGCGCCGGGGCATGTCCTGCTGGCGGAGCTGGGCGGCCAGGTTGTCAGGCTGGCTTACAGCGCGGAACTCGGCAAGAACGCGATCAAAGTCCTCGTTGGAAAAGTCCAGATGCGACTTGTCCTGTCCAAGGGCTTTGACGTGCAGCGCATGGCGATCCGGGATGGGAAGGCCCTGCTGTTTGCAGACGGCACGCACCCTGCCCCACTCGCGGAAATACAGGCTGTTTTGTAAGGGTGTCATAGCGCTCAGTTGGAGCCTGAGCGCGGCGCGCCAATACCGAAAGCCCACGCGAGCGGCTCGCCCGCTTCCGGTGGACTCACTGGCTGGGGCTCATAGAAGTCGCTAAGTGGGGCCTTGTGCAGAGAATCACACACGGCCCGGTAGTGGCTGGCCAGCCTGGCTCTGTCACTTTTACTGAGTTCGGCCAGGCCGCCATGCGACATGCCGAAGATGCACTCGGTTTTCAACTTCGCCTCAAGCAGGGCCATGTATAGGAATACATCGAAGCGCCAGCCGGTGGCCTCGGCGCAGGCGCGAAGCTCCTGCACGTAGAAGTCCATCATGCGGACTTTGATACCGGGGAATGGGCGCTTGCGCCCCGGTTTGCGAGTAGCGGTTTTCCTTCTGACCGGCCTCAAGTCTGTAATCCGGAATGGATACGCGAGGACCGGGCCAACGTTTTTGACCGGACGATTGGTCCTCATGCAGCCCTCTCAATCCCGCCATGATTTTGACAGAGTTGCTTTAGGGCGGGCTCCATAACTTCATCCCATTCATTAAGGAGCTCGCCCAAGCCATCATACGCCAACTCGTCGCAGTCAGAGAGCAACATCCACATGCCATGAATTGCACGTTTTCTTTCGTCCTCAAGCGCCTTTACCGGGACAAGGCCTCCGTAGTGTTCTGCATGGTCGTAAAGTGCCATCCAAGCGACGTGCAGTTTGTCCAAATCTGCGCAAAGCTTGCCGAGAAACGTTGAAAAAGATTCAATCCCGTTCTTTGTCACAGGGCGGGCGTAGGGGTGATTGTTGGCGATGAATCCTAAAGCTTCGCCTTTCGGCTGCGATTCCACAGGCTGCTTTCCTTGGTCCGGAGCCTGAGGAGAGATGGCTTTTTCTAACAGCGCGACCTTCTCTACGATCCCCCGCCTGATAACTTCGTCGATTGAAACTCCTTCCTTGGATGCAACTTGATTAATGGTTGCGAAGAGCGGCGCGGCGACGGCGCGCCGGTATATTTCCCTGCCCCGCTCATCCTGGACCGATATGACTGCCCCCTCTCGCGGGAAATGATACCCTGCCCTGCTCTGCTGATTTGTGGATTGTGCCGGCAGCGCCTTTGACGTGACTTCGCTTTTTCGGGCCACTTGCAGTGTTAGTCTGGGCCGGACGAAAGGACCAGACGATGAAAGGCAAACGATATACGACGGAAGACAAGATCCGGGTACTGCGAGAGGCGGACCGTGGCGAGAAAAGCATT
>CAIQQM010000027.1 GCA_903873945.1 uncultured Verrucomicrobiota bacterium | reverse complement strand
TGGATACGCTGGGAACCGCCCTTTCTGAAGCCAATCGTTGGGCCGAGGCAATCAATGTAACAGAACGGGCGGCGGCCCTGGCCGCAGCCGCCGGCCAGGAAAAACTGGCCGCCCAAATCCAAAGCCGCTTGCAACTTTATCTGGCCGCGAAACGCCAACAAGCTGTTCCTCAACAGGATACGCGTAAATTACGTTAATCAATCTGCTGTTAATAACTCCGGGTCTATTGTTAATAACTTTGTAGTGCATTAAGGCGAAAGATTTTTTAACTTTTCCCTTGCATTGAACCGAAATAGTGGTTTAATAGGATTAAGTTTAGATGGAATCGATCGATTTAGTAATAAACACAAACAACAATAGAACTATGAAAAAACTCCTCTGTCTCTCCTGTTTGATAATTGCCGCAACGACGAGTGTTCGCGCTGGCGTTGTCTTTTCGGATGACTTTAACTCCACCACTACTGGCAACTTGGCTGGCCAAGACGGCTGGCTTCAAAACAGCACCACCACAACTGCTCCAGTCCAAGTCACTGGCGGTGTGGTTACTGTCGGCCCAACCGGGCAGGATCTGTTCAAGGATATAATCGGCAACGCCGCTAGGTTAACCCTTACCGACGGCAGTAGTTTGTACATTGGTATGGACATCAATGTAACCACGGCTCAGACACCGGGTGATTATTTCCAGACTTGGGCACCAGACAGTACCACCTCAACCGCGTTTAATGGTCGTACATTTGTCAAGGCCACCACTGGGGGATATTTGCTTGGTTACTCGTTATCTTCTGGAACGACCTATTACGGCACAACGGTTTTGTCTTACGGCACCACCTATCGTGTTGTGTCTGCTTATAACGACGTAGCTGGAGCTTTGAACGACACGGGCGCTCTCTATGTGAATCCCACTGGGGCCATTGGTGACAATACTGCTTACGTAACTGCGGGCTGGACAGCCACGTTCGCAGAGACTGAAATCATGGGGCAGATTAATTTAAGGCAGGGCACCGCTGCTAACGCTCCCACGCTCAAGCTTGACAATCTGGATGCTGGCACAGCTTTTGGTGATGCAGAAACCTTCTCCGTACCCGAGCCCACGATTGCCGTGCTGGGCGGGCTGGCTACGCTTGGTTTGGTTCTGTTCCGCCGCCGGAACTAAGGATTCATAGTAGTTTTTACAACGACAAAGGCGCAGTTTTTACTGCGCCTTTTGTCTGTACGGCTTTCCCGGGACAAACCTTGCGCCAAGAGTCGATTGCACCGGCTTTGATTGTCGCCTGGAACTCCAATCGTCCCTCAAAGCGCTTGCTCTCTAAAGCTTTCCGGGAGGGTGAAACTGAGGTTTGGGTGAGTCGCGGGAGCGGTCAAGCTTGTCAACGCAGCTTCCTTGCAGCTACACAATGGGGGTGCTAAGACAGCGCGAAGTAGTTCCATTCAGAAAATCCGTATTTAATCTGTGGCTAAACTCCTGTTTCTGAGATGACTTCCAACCCCGTTATGGCTCGGTCGCGTTTTGCGGCATGGCTGATGGCAACATTGCTGGTGCTCGTGACGATTGCCCTATACTGGTCGGCAACGCGAGGTGACTTCGTCAACCTGGATGATAATCAGTACGTGGTTGACAACACTCACGTGACCAGCGGATTGACCTTGGAAAACGTCCGGTGGGCATTTCGGACTGGCTACGCCGCCAATTGGCACCCCGCCACATGGCTGTCCCACATGATGGACTGTCAACTTTTCGGGTTAAAACCCTGGGGCCATCACCTGACGAGCGTGTTGCTGCACGTCGCCAACGCCCTTCTGGTCTTTCTGTTGCTTCGTCGCCTGACCGGAGCGCTCTGGCGGAGCGTGCTGGTGGCGGCGCTGTTCGGGCTGCATCCGGTGCATGTGGAATCGGTGGCGTGGGTGGCGGAGCGGAAGGATGTGTTGAGCACCTGCTTTGGCCTTCTCGCGCTGCTGTTTTACGTCCGTTATGCAAAGAAAGTGACGAATGGCCAGTGGCGAGTGTCGGCTCCCTCGTCTCTCGACTACGGCCTTTCCCTCTTCTTCTTCGCCCTCGGATTGATGAGCAAGCCGATGCTGGTGACGTGGCCCTTCGTCCTGCTCCTGCTCGATTACTGGCCGCTGCGTCGCTTTTCGCCCTCATCCCTCATCCCTGGATCCGGAAAGCTTTCGGGGCATCCCTCATCCTTTGTCCAACAACCCTCATCACCCGTCCCATCTGAGCAATCTGTGGCTAAAAATCCGTGTTTATGCGAGGCCGACGTTCGGCTTCAATCCGTGGCTAAGTCCTTCTTCTGCCGGCTCCCGTCTTTGCTTTTTGAGAAAATCCCGTTCTTTGCACTGGCGGCAATGGCGAGCGTCGTGACCTTCATGGTGCAGAAGCACGAAGGCGCCTTGGCGGGGGGGCAAAACCTGCCGCTCGGCGCGCGCAGCGCGAACGCCCTGGTTTCCTACTGCCGCTATCTGGGGAAGATATTTTGGCCAACGGATCTGGCCGTTTTCTATCCATACCCCGGGTATTGGCTGATGGAGCAGGTGCTGCTGGCTGGGGGGCTGCTTCTGGGCATTTCAGTGCTTCTGTTTGTGAAGCGGCGGCGATATCCCTTTTTGTTGATGGGTTGGCTTTGGTTTTGCGGGACGCTGGTGCCCGTGATCGGGTTGGTGCAAGTGGGCTACCAAGCGATGGCAGATAGGTATGCCTACATCCCGTCGCTTGGGATGCTGATTTTCACAATCTGGGGCGCTTACGAACTGGCCAGGCATTGGCGGCATAATGTGATTGCGTTGTCGGTGGCAGGTTCAGCGGCGGTTGTCCTCTGCATCGCTTTGACGTCGCAACAGCTCAGGCATTGGAAGGACGGTGAAGCCCTTTTCCGGCATGCGCTCGACGTCACGGAGAACAATCACGTCGCGCACTTCAACCTCGGTACCGCCCTCCTTATGAAAGGCCAAATCGATGAGGCCATTCGCCAATTTCAGGAGGCCATTCGCCTCAGACCTGATTATGATGAGGCTCACAGCAACCTCGGCATCGCCCTTGGCATGAAAGGCCAAAACGACGAAGCCATCAGCCAATTCCAGGAAACTATCCGCCTGAACCCGAATTACGCTGACGCCCACGACAATCTCGGCGTCGGCCTGGTCCAGAAAGGCCAAATCGACGAGGCCATCATCCAATTCCAGGAAGCTCTCCGTCTCAAACCGGATGATCCCGAGGTCCACAACAATCTCGGCACCGCCCTTGGCATGAAAGGCCAAACCGAGGAGGCCATTATCCAATTCCGGGAAGCCCTCCGTTTGAAACCGGATCACGCCAACGCCCGGAACAACTTGGGTCTCGCGCTTGGCAGGAAAGGCCAAACCGACTAGCCAATTAACTAGTTTAAGAAAGCCATCCGGCTCAAACCCGATTACGCCGAGGCCCGCGACAACCTTCGGAACGCCTTGCTCAGGAAAGCCCAAGCCGGCAGGGACGCAGATCGTTAGGGCAAAAACGCCGGAAGTTCCTCTTGCGTCTTTGCGTCTTTGCGCCTCTGCGTTAAAGTCCTGTTCGGAAAATCCGTGTTTAATCAGTGGCTAATTTCTTTTCGGTCGCGCTTCCCGGTATGGCTGGCTGCACTAATGCTGCTGCTGGTGACGATTGCCGTTTACTGGCCGGCGACGCGATGTGACTTCATCAGCTACGATGATCAGGACTTTGTCACTGCGAATCTGCACATTCAGGGCGGTTTGAACTGGGAGGGAGTGAAATGGGCGTTTTGCAACACGGAACAAGCCGCCTATTGGGCGCCGCTCATGTGGCTGTCGCACATGCTGGCTTGGCAGTTATTTGGGTTGAATCCCTGGGGCCATCACTTGATTAATGTGCTGCTGCACGCGGCCAACACCGCGCTGGTGTTTCTCGTGTTTCGGCGAATGACCGGGGCGACGTGGCGGAGCCTGATGGTGGCGGCATTATTCGGGTTGCATCCGTTACGGGTGGAATCGGTGGTCTGGGTCGCGGAGCGCAAGGACGTGTTGAGCACCTGCTTTGGGTTGCTCGCGCTGCTGTTTTACGTCCGTTATGCAAAGAAAGTGAAGAGTGGCCAGTGGCGAGCGTCAGCTCCCTCGTCTCTCGACTGCGGCCTTTCCCTCTTCTTCTTCGCCCTCGGATTGATGAGCAAGCCGATGCTGGTGACGTGGCCCTTCGTCATGTTGCTTCTGGACTACTGGCCTCTCCGCCGCCTCAGGTTCTCAATGCCGTCCGTTGGACGTTGGACGTTGGACGTTGGACGTTCGTCTTTTCTCATCCGTGTTCAATCCGTGGCTAAAAATCCGAGTTTGTGGCGCCTGCTTTTTGAAAAAATCCCGTTCTTCGCCCTCGCGGCGGCAGCCAGCGTCGTGACCCTCATGGTGCAGAAACACGAAGGTTCTCTGGCGGGGGGTGAAAACCTGCCCTTCGGCCCGCGCTGCGCGAATGCCCTGGTTTCCTACTGCCGCTATCTGGGGAAGATGTTTTGGCCAACGGATCTGGCCGTTTTCTATCCGCACCCTGGGCATTGGCCGATGGAGCAGGTGTTGCTGGCGGGGGTGTTGTTATGCGGCATTTCAGTGCTGCTGTTTGTGAAGCGGGGGCGATATCCCTTTTTGTTGATGGGTTGGCTTTGGTTTTGCGGGACGCTGGTGCCCGCGATCGGTTTGGTGCAGTCAGGCGGACAGGCGATGGCCGACCGCTTTACTTATGTGCCATCGCTTGGCGTGCTGCTCCTCTCAATCTGGGGCGCAGTCGAGCTAACCAGACGCTGGCGGTATCGTGTGATCGCGTTGTCGGTGGCAGGGACAGCGGCCCTCGTTCTCTGCATGGCGTTGACGCGGCAACAGATAGGGTATTGGAAGGACAGTGAAGCCCTTTTCAGGCATGCACTCGAAGTCGCAGATAACAATTACCTCGCACAGAAAGCCCTCGGTGCTGCCCTTGTCAACAAAGGCCAGACCGAGGAGGCGATCACACAATTCGAGGAAGCCCTCCGCCTTCGACCCAATTACGCCGAGGCCCACAACAACCTCGGCGCCGCCCTCGAGAAGAAAGGCCAAATCGATGAGGCAATCCGCCAATTCCAGGAAGCGATTCGCCTCGAACCGAATTACCTGAACGCCCGCAACAACTTGGGCGTCGGCTTCCTCAAAAAAGGCCAAATCGACGAGGCGATTAGCCTATTCCGGGAAGTCATCCGTCTCAAACCGGATTATGCCGGGGTTCACTACAACCTCGGTGCCGCCCTCCTCAAAAAAGGCCAAACCGACGAGGCGATTGGCCAATACCAGGAAATCCTCCTCCTCAAACCCGATGACGCCATGGCCCACAACAAACTCGGCGCCGGCTTCCTCAGCAAAGGCCAAATCGACGAGGCCATCATCCAATTTCAGGAAGCTATCAGGCTCAAACCGGACTATGCCGACGCCTGCAACAATCTCGGCGTCGCATTTGGCAGGAAAGGCCAAATTGACGAGGCGATTAGCCAATTCCAGGAGGCCCTGCGCCTGAAGCCGGACTACGCCGACGCGTGCAACAACCTCGGCTACAGGTGGGCCGAGCGCGGCGAGAACCTCGACCAGGCTCTCGCAATGCTCGAAAAAGCCGTCAGGCTGGAGCCGAGGAACGCGGCGTTCCTCGACAGCCTGGGTTGGGTGCTGTTCAAACTGAACCGCCCGCGGGAGGCGTTGGGTTATCTGCTCAAGGCCGTCGAGAATTCGAGGAGGCCCGACGCGGCGCTCTACGACCATCTCGGTGACATTTATGCCGCGCTCAACCAGCGCGACCAGGCCGTGGAAGCGTGGCGCAAATCACTGTCAGTTGAGCCGAATGATCAGATTCGAAAGAAGCTCGCCGATTTGTCCGCTCGTTAAGTTGTCTGGCCAGTGCTTAATCAGCAATGCGTCTAATTTCCTTTGTTCAATCCGCGGCTAATTCTTTCCGTGCCTTTCTTCGGAATCTGTGGCTAATTCCGTCTGTGATGGGAAGTCGAACTTCGACTCTGTGCCATCTGTGGTTAAAAATCCATGTTTAATCCGTGGCTAAATTCTTGTCGGTCGCGTTTTCAAACGTGGCTGATGGCGGTCATGCTGATGCTCGTGACGATCGCCCTTTACTTGCCGGCGACACGATGCGACTTCGTCAACTACGATGACGGGGCCTACGTTACCTCGAATCTTCACGTCCAAGACGGGCTGACCCTGGAAAGTATAAAATGGGCTTTCTCGAACCCCGTGTCGTGCAATTGGCACCCCTTAACAGTGTTGTTCCACATGATGGACTGTCAGCTCTTCGGGTTGAAACCCTGGGGGCATCACCTAACCAGCGTGTTGCTGCACGGAGTCAACACCGTTCTGGTTTTTCTGTTGCTTCGCCGCCTGACTGGGGCGCTCTGGCGGAGCGTGCTGGTGGCTGCGTTGTTCGCCGTTCACCCTCTGCGCGTCGAATCAGTCGCCTGGGTTGCTGAACGGAAGGATGTGCTCAGCGGCTGCTTCGGTCTTCTCTCGCTCATTTTTTACGCCCGTTACGCGCAGGGTCGGTTGAGAGTCGGGCCAGAGATTAACGCAAAGACGCAAAGACGCAAAGACGCAAGCCGAGAGCAACCACTGATTGAGCGCGGAATTTTTGGAGCCGGGACCAGCCGACGATCAGCCACAAATGGCGCGGATTCCACCGAGTCGCACGAACAACTTCTTCCTGTGCAATCTGTGGCCAACCACCCAGCCCTATGCTATGGCCTCGCCCTCTTCTTCTTCGCTTGCGGCCTGATGAGCAAGCCGATGCTGGTGACGTGGCCGTTCGTCATGCTCCTGCTCGATTACTGGCCGCTGCGTCGCTTTAGACTCTCAACCCTGAACGCTGAACCCTCAGCGATCAACTCTGCCCCCCCATCCATTTGGCAACACGCAAATCTCAACCCTCAACTCTCAATTATTTGGCGCTTGGTGGTTGAGAAAACCCCGTTTTTTGCTCTCGCAGCGGCAGCCAGCGCCGTGACCATCGTGGTGCAGAAGCACGGAGGCGCCTTGGCGGGGGGTGAAAACCTGCCGCTCAGCGTGCGCAGCGGGAACGCCCTGATGTCGTACTATTGTTATCTGGTGAAATTGTTTTGGCCGACGAATCTGGCCGTTTTTTATCCCCACCCCGGGCGTTGGCCGATGGAGCAGGTGTTGCTGGCGGGGGTGTTGTTATGCGGCATTTCGGTGCTTCTTATTCTGAAAGGGCGGAAATATCCCTGTTTGTTGATGGGGTGGCTTTGGTATTGCGGGACGCTCGTGCCTGTGATCGGGTTGGTGCAAGTGGGCGATCAAGCGATGGCGGATCGATATACTTATGTGCCGTCGCTTGGGGTGCTGATCCTGGCAATCTGGGGCGGATGCGAGCTGATCAGACGCCGACGGTATCATGTGATTGCGCTGTCGGTGGCGGGTTCAGCGGGGATCGTCCTCTGCTTCGCGTCGACGCGCGAGCAGATTGGCTATTGGAAAGACAGTGAAGCCCTTTTCCGGCATGCGCTCGACGTCACGGAGAACAATTACGTCGCGCACAGCTCCCTTGGCGGCGCCCTCCTCAAAAAGGGCCAAACCGACGAGGCGATTAGCCAATACCAGGAAGCCCTCCGCCTGCAACCGGATAAAGCCACCTCCCACAACAACCTCGGCGCCGCCCTCCTCAAAAAAGACCACACCAGCGAAGCCATCAGCCAATTGCAGGAAGCCATCCGCCTGAACCCGGATTACGCTGACGCCCACGGCAACCTCGGCGCTGCCCTTGTCAACAAAGGCCAAACCGAGGAGGCGATCAGACAGTTCCAGGAAGTCCTCCGCCTGCAACCGGATGTCGCCGCCTCCCACAACAACCTCGGCGCCGCCCTCGAGAAGAAAGGCCAAATCGGTGAGGCAATCAGCCAATTCCAGGAAGCCATTCGCCTCGAACCGAGTTCCCTGAACGCCCGCAACAACCTGGGCGTCGGCCTCCTCAACAAAGGCCGAACCGACGAAGCCATCAGCCAATTTCGGGAAGTCATCCGGCTTAAACCGGATTACGCCGAGGTTCACTACAACCTCGGTGCCGCCCTTCGCATGAAAGGCCAAATCGACGAGGCGATCAGCCAATACCAGGAAGCCCTCCGCCTTCGACCCGATTACGCCGAGGCTCACAACAAACTCGGCGCCGGCTTCCTCAGCAAAGGCCAGATCGACGAGGCGATTAGCCAATTCCAGGAAGCTATCCGCCTCAAACCGGATGACGCTGAGGTCCATAACAACCTCGGCGTCGCATTTGGCAGGAAAGGACAAATCGACGAGGCGATTAGCCAATTCGAGGAAGCCCTCCGTCTAAAGCCGGACTACGCCGACGCCTGCAACAACCTCGGCTACAGGTGGGCCGAGCGCGGCGAGAACCTCGAGCAGGCCCGCGCGATGATCGAAAAGGCCGTCAAACTCGAGCCTAAGAAAGCTGCCTTCCTCGACACCCTAAGCTGGGTGGTGTTCAAGCTGAACCGCCCGCGCGAGGCGTTGGATTATGAGCTTCAGGCCGTCGAAAAATCCGGGCGGCCCGACGCGGCGCTCTACGACCACCTGGGCGACATATATGCCGCGCTCAACCAGCGGGAGCAGGCTGCGGAAGCGTGGCGCAAATCGCTGGCGGTCGAGCCGAGCCGGCAGATTGAAAAAAAGCTCGGCGATTTGTCCGCTCATTGAGCCGCAAGAGCGGTCAAGCTTGTCAACGCAGCGCCCTTCCAGCTACAAAAGGGGCGTGTTGAGGGTTCGCGAAGTAATTCCATTCAGAAAACCCGTGTTTAATCTTGGGAAGCCGAACTTCGGCTTCAATCAGTGGCTAATTTCTTGTCGGTCGCATTTTCGGGTGTGGCTGCTGGCAGCATTGCTGGTGCTGGTGACGTTTGCCCTTTACTGGCCGGCGACGCGATGCGACTTCATCAACTACGATGATCCGGATTATGTCACGGAGAATCCGCGGGTTCAGGGTGCTTTGAGCTGGGAAGCGGTGAAATGGGATTTTTTGAATCCCGTATCCTGCAATTGGCATCCCTTAACGGTGTTGTCCCATGCGGTGAACTGCCAGCTTTTCGGTTTGAATCCCTGGGGTCATCATTTGACCAACGTGCTGTTTCACGCCCTCAACGCCGCGCTGGTTTTCGCGTTGTTCCAACAGCTGACCGGCGCGACCTGGCGGAGCCTGTTTGTGGCGGCATTGTTCGCCGTTCACCCGATGCGCGTGGAATCG
>CAIQQM010000026.1 GCA_903873945.1 uncultured Verrucomicrobiota bacterium | reverse complement strand
GCCGCAGTCCAAGACGCTCCGCGTTCTCCGCGAGAAATTCCTGTCTGATGTTTGTTCCCCTCCTGTGAAAAAATCCGTGTTTAATCCTGGGAGGCCGAACTTCGGCTTCAATCCGTGGCAAAATTTCTTTTTCCCATCTGTGTAATCTGTGCAATCTGTGGCTAAAATTTCGGGTTCTCTTTTCCCGTCCGTGTTGATGCGAGGCCGACGTTCGGCCTGTGGCTCAATTCCCGTTCCCCATCTGTGGCTAAAACTCCTCGCTACCTCGCCCAATATCCCCCTCAAATAGAATTAGCTAAAGGACGGAGTTGGCTGTAACATACAAGACACGGCGACTATTAGCCGCAAGGGTCCCAATTTCAGCATGAATAATGTAAGCGACAGCGTGCTGTTTATCCCAGCCGCCTTTCCCTGGGTGTCCCGCCCGTCCATATCGCCGCGGCACGGCTCAGGCAGTTTCGGATTGTTTAGCAGCAGGCCATTATGAAAGCGAAAAAAGGAGATAAAGCGAAATCAGCGAAACTGCCGGTCGCCGGCAAGGCGATCGCGGCGCATGAGATTGCCCTGAATGCCCCCGGCCCGGAGAAGGCGGCAACCGAACCAGGCGATCTCCAGCCGGCTTTAAATTTTCCCATCGTCGGTATCGGTGCGTCGGCTGGCGGGCTGGCGGCGTTCGAGGGTTTCTTTTCCGGCATGCCCGCCGACATCGATCCGGACATGGCCTTTGTCCTGGTGCAGCACCTGGATCCGAACCACAAGAGCATCCTCACCGACCTCATCCGGCGCTATACCCGCATGCAGGTGTTCGAAGTCGAGGACGGGATGATCGTCCAGCCAAACTGCACCTACATCATCCCGCCCAACCGCGACATGGCCTTTCTGAACGGCAAACTTCAACTGATGGAACCCGGCTTCCCCCGCGGCCAGCGTCTGCCGATCGACTTCTTCTTCCGCTCACTGGCACAGGACCAGCACGAACGGGCCATCGGCATCATCCTTTCCGGCACCGGCAGCGACGGCGCCCAGGGCGTGCGGGCCATCAAGGGCGAGGGCGGCATGGTCGTGGTGCAGAGCCCCGAATCCGCCGAATACGACGGCAGGCCGCGCAGCGCCATCGCCACAGGACTGGTGGACTACGAACTGCCGGTGGCCAGGATGCCCGCCCAGCTCATCGCCTACGTGGCCCATGCCTTCGGCAAGCCGCCCAAATCCGGCATCGCCGCATCGCCCAGGGCCGATAACGCGCTAAGGAAAATATTCATCCTGCTGCGCGTCCAGACCGGCCACGACTTTTCCCATTACAAGCCCAGCACCATCAACCGCCGCATCGATCGGCGCATGGCCGTCCACCAGATCAAAACAATGGACGGTTATGTTAAGTATATGCAGGAAACGCCGGCTGAGGTGAATGCGCTCTTTCACGACCTGCTGATCGGCGTGACCAGTTTCTTCCGCGACCCGAAAGCATTCCAGGCGATCCAGGAACAAGTCATCCCCAGGCTCTTTGCCGGCAAACCTGCGAACGCCGTGATCCGCATCTGGATATTGGGTTGTTCCACTGGCGAGGAAGCCTATTCCATCGCCATCCTGCTCGTCGAGTACCAGGAGGCGATGAAGCGGAACCACATGATCCAGATCTTCGCCACTGACATTGACAGTCAGGCCATTGCCACGGCCCGGGTAGGCCTCTATCCGTCCAACATCGCCGCCGATGTCTCGCCGGAACGGCTGGCGCGCTTTTTTACGGCCGAGCCCGGCAGCAACGCCTACCGCATCCACAAAGGCATCCGGGACATGCTCGTCTTTTCCGAGCAGGATTTGGTCAAGGATCCCCCGTTTTCCAAGCTCGACCTCATCAGTTGCCGCAACCTTCTGATCTACATGGGCGCGCACTTGCAGAAGAAGATCATCCCCTTGTTCCACTACGCGCTGAACCCGGGCGGTGTTCTATTCCTGGGCACGTCCGAAACCGTGGGCGAGTGTGACCGTCTTTTTTCCCTGCTGGACAACAAGTCAAAGATCTATGAAAAACAGGAGAATCAGCACGGCGCGCGTCGCGTGAACCTGGATCAATTTAACCCGCCAGTGACGGCGGTAAACGTGGCGCGGCCGCAGGCCGCCGGGAAGAGCGCATTTCCCGTGAAGTTGCCGCTGCGCCAGCTCACCGAACAGGCGCTGCTCCAACAGGTCGTCCATGCCGCCGCGCTCGTCAACGGCCAGGGCGACATCCTCTACCTTTATGGCCGCACCGGTCTCTACCTGGAGCCGGCCCCGGGCGAGACCGGCATCAGCAACATCCTGAAGATGGCCCGCGAAGGATTGCGGAGCGAACTGGCCATGGCGCTGCGCAAAGTTGCGGAGATAAAAGAGAGCGTGCGCCACCCGGGCCTGCGCGTTAAAACCAACGGCAACTTTACCGCTGTCAACCTGACCGTCCGTCCGATCGCGGCGGACCTTGTCCTGGCGACCGAGTCGCCCCTGTACCTGGTCATCCTGGAGGAGGCCCCAATCGATCCGGAACCGGCGAAGCCGGCCGCCGCCTTGCAAGCCGCAGGGGCGGAAGGCCACGGCACCACGGATGCCGATGCCCACATCGCGGCGCTCCAGCGGGAATTGCATGCCAAGGAGGAATACCTTCAGACCGCCAACGAGGAGCTGGAAACCTCCAATGAAGAACTTAAATCCTCGAATGAGGAGATGCAGTCGGTGAATGAAGAATTGCAATCCACCAACGAGGAGCTTGAGACTTCCAAGGAGGAATTGCAATCGATCAACGAGGAACTGGCCACGGTCAACACCGAACTGCAAACCAAGGTGGCGGATTTGTCGCAGGCCAACAACGACATGAACAACCTCCTGGCCGGCACCGGCATCGCCACCATCTTTGTCGATCATAAACTGCGCATCCTGCGCTTCACCCCCACCGCCACCGAGATCATCAACCTGATCCAGAGCGACCGGGGCCGGCCCGTGGGCCACATCGTCTCCAACCTCGTCGGATACGACCGCCTGCCGGCGGATGCGCAGGGCGTCCTGGACACTCTGGTTCCAAAAGATGTGGACGTGCAGACTACGGCCGGCAGGTGGTACACGATGCGCATCCGGCCTTACCGCACGCTCGACAACGTGATCGATGGCGCCGTGATCACTTTTGTGGACGTCACCGAGATAAAGCGGGCTCAGGAAGCGCTCCGGAAAGCCAACGACCTGCACCGCCTGGCCGCAATCGTGCGCGATGCGTACGATGCCATTACGCTCCAGGACCTGAACGGCCGCATCCTGGCCTGGAACCCGGGCGCGGTGAGAATGTATGGCTGGAGCGAAGCCGAGGCGCTGGAAATGAACGTCCGCGACCGGATCCCGAAGAAGCTGCGAGAGGAAGCGTTGGCCAGGGTGCAGCAGCTGAGCTTGTCTGAAATTCTGGAGCCGTATCGCACACAACGCATCACTAAAGATGGCGCCGTCGTGGATGTCTGGATCACGGCCACCGCTCTAGTGGATGAAGCGGGTCAAATGTATGCGATCGCGACAACGGAACGGGTGAAAGCGCTAGAGATTGAGCCTTAGGAAAGGGAAGAAAATGAAGATCCAATTTCCAATGATGAAGGAAAGGCAATTGGATCGCGGAGATGCCGCCGCTCTGGTTATTAGAGATTGTGTGTTGGATATTGGTTATTCGAACGAAACAGGATTTCAATATCCAATAACCAACAAGGAATTTCCAATGACGAAGGAAAGACCAATGAATCGCGGGAATGCCGGGGCTGCCGCCCTGGTTATTCGAACGAAACAGGATTTCAATATCCAACAACCAACAAGGAATTTCCAATGACGAAGGAAAGGCAATTCGATTTGCAGGATCGGCTTATTGATTATGCGGTTAGAATTATAAGGCTTTCCGAAACGCTCCCGGAGAACAAAGTTGGCAAACACATTTGCTCGCAAATATTGAGAAGCGGCACATCCCCCGCTCCGAATTATGGAGAGGCGCAGAGCGCTGAGTCGAAGGCTGATTTCATTCATAAACTCAAAATTGCACTGAAAGAACTGCGTGAAACTGAAATTTGGCTGAAGATCATTATTCGGGCGAAATTGATCAAGCTGCCGGCACAACTCGATCCACTGCTAAATGAAACGGATGAGCTGATCGCAATACTGTTCAAGAGTGTGGAAACCGCCAAAAAAAGCAAAGAGCGACCGTGATCCCAAAAAAATGAAGACCCAAGAACCAACAGGGAATTTCCAATGACGAAGGAAAGACCAATGGATCGCGGAGATGCCGCCGCTTTGGTTATTGGAGATTGTGTGTTGGATATTGGTTATTCGAACAAAACAGAGTTTCAATATCCAAGAACCAACAGGGAATTTCCAATGATGAAGGAAAGACCAATGGATCGTGGAGATGCCGCCGCCCTGGTAATTGGAGATTGTGTGTTGGATATTGGTTATTCCTCCCTTTCCCTTGGTTCAAATAAACCCCGGCGCAAAGTGAGATTTGCATGAAAGAATCAGACTCTTCTGCTCCAAAGGCTTCTTCTTCCCGCAAACGGGCGGAAGAGATCGCCCGGCAAACAAACGAGCAATCACCGGAAAGCCGTGTGACTCTCTCGTCCGAAGAAACCCGCCGGATGCTCCACGAACTGCAGGTCCACCAGATCGAGTTGGAAATGCAGAACGAGGAACTGCGCTGTGCCCAGACGGAGCTCGACGCCGCACGCGCGCGCTATTTCGACCTCTACGACCTTGCGCCCGTGAGCTATGTCACCATCAGCGAGAAAGGCATGATCATGGAAGCCAACCTCGCCGCTGCCAACTTGTTGGGCGTGCCCCGGGTCGCGCTGGTCAAGCAGCCGTTCTCCCGGTTCATCCTCAAAGAAGACGAGGACATCTACTACCTTTACCACAAACAGCTCTTTAAGACTAACGAACCCCAGACCTGCGAGCTGCGGATGGTGCGAAAAGACGAAACAACGTTGTGGGCGCAACTGACGGCGACCGCCGCGCTGGATGACAGCGGCGTGCCCGCGTGCCGCGTCGTGCTCAACGACGTCACCGGGCGCAGGCGGGCGGAGGCGGAGCTGCAACGCACCGCGCGCGAGTGGCAGACCACTTTTGATGCGACGGGCGATGCGATCTGGATTCTGGACAAGGACCACCGGGTGCTGCGCTCGAACCAGACGGCGGAGCGGTTCTTCCATCGCCGCTGCAGTGAGATGCTCGGCCAGCGCTGCTGGACCATCGTGCATGGCACCGCGGAGCCTCATCCGGATTGTCCATTCGAGCGGGCGCGCAAGAGCGGACATCGGGAGATAATGGAACTTCAGCAGGGCGAGCTCTGGTTTGAGGTCACGGTGGATCCCATGCTCAATGCCGCGGGCCAGTATTCCGGCGCAGTTCATATCGTGAGCGACATCACCGGGCGCAAACAGGCCGAGGCTGCGCTGCGCGAGAGCGAGGCCCGGCTGCGCCTGGCCCAGAGCGCCGCGCATGTCGGCATCTGGGATTACGACATGAAGACCCGGTTCGTGGTGTGGACACCGGAACAGGAGGCGCTGTTTGGGTTTGCCCCGGGCACTTACGATGGGGCCACCAATATCTTCGAGCAGCTTCTCCACCCGGAAGACCGTCCCCGGATGGCCCAAGCCATCGCCCAGGCGATTGAAACCGGCGACTTTGAGATCGAATTCCGCGCCAAGCGGCGGGACGGCGCGGTGCGTTGGTTTGCCGGTTACGGCCAGATCTACCGTGACGCGGCGGGGCAACCGGCACGAATGATTGGGATCAACTTTGACATCACGGAGAAGAAGCAGATGGAGGCGGATTTTCTGCGCATCCAGCGGATGGAGGGGATTGGCATGCTGGCGGGCGGCATCGCCCACGACCTGAACAACATCCTGGCACCCATCTTGATGGTCGGTCCGCTGCTGCGCGAGGCGGTTAGCGATGACGAAAGCCGGCACTTGATTGACACGGTGGAAAGCTGCGCGCAGCGCGGGGCGGACATCATCAAGCAACTGCTGACGTTTGCGCGGGGCAAGCCGGGCGCGCGGGCGCCGTTGCCGGCGCGGCATCTTCTGAACGAGATGCAGAAGATCATGCGGGAGACATTTCCGCGGAACATAGAGTCGCGCGTGAACGTGCCGAAGGATCTTTGGCTGATCATGGGCGATGCGACGCAGATCCACCAGGCATTGATGAATTTGTGCGTCAATGCCCGGGACGCGATGCCTGAAGGGGGCAAGCTGACTGTGGAAGCGGCGAACGTGGCCCTGGACGAGGTCTCGGCGGCCATGATGTCCGGGTCGAAGCCCGGGGAGTATGTGAGGTTGAGCGTGACGGACACCGGGGCGGGGATAGCGCCGGAGGATCTGGAGCATGTATTCGATCCATTTTTCACGACGAAGGAGATCGGGAATGGGACGGGGTTGGGATTGCCGACAGTGCTGGGGATAGTGCGGGGGCATGGAGGATTTGTGCAGGTGGACAGCCAGGTGGGGCGGGGGACGGTCATCGAGCTTTACTTTCCGGCATCGCGGGATGCGAAGGCGGACGGGACACCGGAGCGAGAGCTGCCGGTATCGCGCGGCCTGGGCGAGTTGATATTGGTGGTGGACGACGAAGTGACGGTGCGCGAGACGATGCGGTATGCCTTGGAATTACAAGGTTACCGGGTGGCGGTGGCGGCGGAAGGTGCGGAGGCGCTGGCTATTTATGAGAACAGGCGTACGGAGATAAGAGCGGTGGTAACGGATATGATGATGGTGGGTATGGACGGTCCGAAGCTGGTGAAGGCGCTGCGGCAACTGGACGCAGGGCTGCCCACCATTGGGATGACCGGGTTGTCGGAGCGGGCGAGTATGAAAGAGCTGGATGCCCTGAAACTGCCGGTGATGTTGAACAAGCCTTTTGCCACGGTGAAACTGCTCGCCGCACTGACCCAGGTGTTGGCCAATCCGCCTTCAGCGCCGAAGGTGCCCGCGTTGTAGCGGCGCTTTGGCAGTGGAGCGTGAGTGTGGCGGGACGTTTGCGTGCTTCGGTTTCAGTTAGCCAAACTGAAAGCGGCAGCCGCCGTCGCGCCGTAGCGGCGCTTTGGCGCGCCGCGAAGGCTGCTGCAGTCCAAGACGCTTCGCGTTCTCCGTGAGAGATTTCCGTTCGATGTTTGTTCCCCTCCTGTGAAAAAATCCGTGTTTAATCCTGGGAGGCCGAACTTCGGCTTCAATCCGTGGCTAAAATTCCCGTTCCCCGTCTGTGAAATCTGCGCAATCTGTGGCCAGGATTGCGCCGCCCTCAGCCCGGACCCTGGAACCATTCGACCTTCAGTTCCTTCACCGCATTGAGCATGAACTGGATTGCCACGGCGGCGAGCAGCAATCCCATAATGCGGGCGGTGATGTTCATAGCAATCGGGCTGAGCCAGCGGGCGCCCCGGGCGGAAAGGCGCAGGATCAGGAAGGAAGCCAGCGAAACAGCGATGATACAGACGTAAAGCGCCACGCGCTGGCCCATGCCGGCCGCCTGGTTATGCAACAGGATCGCCGTTGAGATTGCTCCCGGACCCGCGAGCATCGGAATCGCCAGCGGCGTTACGGCGATATCGCTCTTGCCCGCGCCCGCAGCCGTTTCTTCCGAGGTTTCATGCACGCGCGAGCGTTGCGCGCGCAGCATGTCCAGCGCCACCAGCAGCAGGACGATGCTGGAGGCGAGCTGGAAAGCGGGCATCGTGATGCCGAGGAATTTGAAAATCCACTTTCCCGCGGCGGAGAATACGATGAGCACGCCCGCTGTCACGCAACACGCCAGCCGGGCCATCCGGATCCGCTGCTCGGGCGTGTCCGTCGGCGTCATGGCCAGGAACGCCGGCACGGCTGCCAGCGGATCAACGATCACGAAAAGGGAGCTGGCGGCCAGCAGCATGTATGCGGTGAAATTCATGCCGTGCAAGGCGCGAAAATCGCCTCCGTCATGCCGTGAATGATTTTTTTGTCAGCCGGACAGATCGTGGCCAGCACGCCGCACAGCTCGGCGCGCGCGGCGTCCGCTTCGCCGCTGACAAAATAGTAAGGACAGAGCCGCACGCGTCCGTTCATTGGCATAAGTTCGTTGCGCTCGAAATCAAACCATTGGGCATCGACCAGGGCCGGCTTGTGATAGCGCTGCAGAACGTAAGGCGAATGGCCGAAGCTCGCAATGGCTTTATCCACCGCGGCAGCCCAATCCGCGTGGGAAAGATCGCTCCCGAGATGGACGCCGCGCGCGCCCCAGGCCTGGGCCGAGTAACCGGACACTTTCAGAACCAGTTCGCGCTCCTTTTGCGACAACAACTTGAGCTGGCGCCAATCGGTCAGGTCCAGCTCGGGAATGGCCGCGTGCGGGGGCAGCGGAGCCGGGTCCACCATCCAGGTGCGGGGGAACAATTGCAGCAGCCGCTTGAGAAAATTCTCGCCGAGTTCCTGCCGCCAGAACTCCCGCAGGTTGCGGTTCCATAGCAGCGCGAACAGCATTTTCTCCTCGAAAATCGGTTTGGGCGGCGGGGTGACACGAATCCGACCGGCGGCTGCGAGGTCAAAAATCTTCTTCGAGTTCGGCATATTCGCCAAATCAAACAGCTCGAAAAAGCGATAGACGGCCTCACCGTCGGCAAAGGCGTCAAATTTTGAATCCTGAACTTTGAGCTTTGAATTTCCCGGCTGGCTGGCGAGCCAGGTCATTTCCGGGCGATAGGTGGCGGCTTCTTCGGAGACAATAATGTGCACCGCCGGCGCATTGCCGAAGATGCCGGCGAAACCATTCAGCATTTTGTCCGGGCCGCCGATGATCCCAGCTTCAAGTTGAGAATAGGTCTGATTCAGCCAGCCCGTGAGACCGATCCCCCCGGGCACGGAGTCAAGTTCGGTGGCGCTGAGGCCGTGCTCGGTGATGAGCAGGTCCGGCCGGATGACGCGCGGCAGCTCGTTTTTCAGCGCCGGGGAACGCTGCAGCTCGATCAGGCCGGCCGGCTTGCCCTGGTCCAGCCAGCGAGCCACCCATTCCGGCTGCCTGCCGTCCACACTTTTCCGGTAGAGCAGGTTTACCGCGCGGTAGAACTGCAGCAGCACGCGCCCGAGCGATTCCAGCTCCTCCGCCACCTGCGGGCTGAGCCGGAACGGGGCAGGGGAGATGCGCCATCCGTGGCCGGCAAACAAACCCCCGGCCGGCATGCGTTCGCGCACCAGGCGCGCTCGCTCGGCGGGGGAGCGTGCCGTGATATTGGGCTGGGTGGCATGCACGCGATTAAAACCGAAGCCGGACGAAATCTTCTGTGTCGCGGCGGCGGGTCATGTGCGCACCTGCCCGGTTCCGATGCCAATCCACTTGTAACTCGTCAATTCCTCCAAACCCATCGGGCCGCGCGCGCCGATCTTGTCCGTGCTGATCCCGATCTCCGCGCCCATGCCGAACTCGGCGCCGTCGGTGAACCGCGTCGAAGCGTTCCAATACACCGCCGCGGAATCCACCCCGGCCAGGAATTGGTTCGCGCGCGCCTCGTTGCGCGTGACGATGCTGTCGGAATGGGCCGAGCCGTAATGATTGATGTGCTCGATCGCCTGGCTTACTCCATCGACGATGCGGATGTTCAGAATGTAATCGTTGTATTCGGTGTAATAGTCCGGCTCCGTTGCCCGCCGGATCTCGGGCTTTGAACTTTGGATTTTGGACTTCAAAATCGCCTCCGCTTCGGGATCCACGCGCAGTTGAACGCTTTTCTCGCCGAGACGCCGGGCGATCGCCGGCAGAAAGGCGGGGGCAATTTTACGGTCCACCAGCAGCGTTTCCATGGCGTTGCAAACCGCCGGCCGCTGGACTTTCGCATTCAGCGCGATGTCTTCGGCCATTTTCAAATCGGCCTCGGCATCCACGTAAACATGGCAGACGCCCTTGTAATGCTTGATGACCGGGACCTTCGAGCACTCGGCCACGGCGCGGATGAGGCCCTCCCCGCCGCGCGGCATGCACAGGTCCACGTATTGGGTCAGCGAAAGCAGCTCCCGGATGGCTTCACGCTCCGTCGTCGGCACGACCTGGATCGCGTGCGGGGGGAAACTTGCCAGCGCCTGCCTGCCGGCTTCGACCATGATTTGCGCGATCGCGTGATTCGAATGAAGTGCTTCTTTGCCGCCGCGCAGGATGGTCGCGTTGCCCGATTTAAAACAAAGGCTTGCCGCATCCGCCGTCACGTTTGGCCGCGACTCATAAATGATGACCACCACCCCGATCGGGGTGGTGACTTTCTTAAGCTTCAGGCCGTTCGGGCGGACGCGTTCGTTCAGTACCTTCCCGACCGGGTCGGGCAGGGCGGCGACTTCCCGCAAACCTTTGGCCATGCCCGCGATGCGGTTGTCGTCCAGCCTGAGCCGGTCGAGCATCGCGGTGGTCAAACCCAGCTTCGCCCCCGTTTCCATGTCGAGGGCGTTGGCGGCTTTAATCTTCGCGCTTTGTTGTTCGAGCGCCAGGGCCATTGCGAGCAGGCAGGCGTTCTTTTCCGCGGTGGTCAATTGCGCCAGCTCGCGGGAGGCTGCCTTGGCCTGCCGGGCCATTTGCGTCATCTGCTCGTTCAAGGTCATCACAGAAAGTTATGCCAAGTCAAAAAAGTTGAAAGCGAGAAATCGCCGGGCGGTTTAGCGCTCAATCCAGACCAATGTCCCGCTCGGCAGCTGGTCGTAGAGCGGGAGCAGGTCGTCAGCCGCCAGGTGGATGCAGCCGCACGAGGCGGGTCGGCCGAGGGTGGGCTCGTTCCCCGTGCCGTGCATGTAAATATAGCGCGCGTGGGAATCCACTGTGCCGCCGCGATTCAAACCGGGTTCCAATCCTTCCAGCCAGAGGATGCGGCTGGTGATTTTCGCAAAGGGCAAGCCTTTCCATGTAAAACCAGCCACCCGCCGGCTGCGGAGCACAGTCCCCGCCGGCCAGCCCCCGCCAATTTTTTCCACAACGCGATGCAGCCCCAGCGGCGTGCAGTTTGAACCAGCGCGTTGGCCGATCCCAAAGCGGGATGTTGAAATTCGATACCGCCTCCGCAAGGGCACGTAATCCGGAAAACGGCGGTCGCGGTGAGCCTGGTTCTTGAACCGCAAAGGGACACAATGCAGCATCTGTTGCTGCGAGATGCGCGCCCACAACACGTCCCTGGTGAAAGGAATGCCGAGGCGTTGCGTGGTCTGATAAAACTCCAGCGGCAGCCAAAGCCGGGGGGACGCGATTTCGCAGGCCTTCCCCGGCGGCGGGAGCTTGGCGGCGCCGCTCATTTGAGCTTTTTAACAAGCACTTTCGATTTGCGTCCGCTCTGGTCGTATTTCTCGCGCCGTTCGGGCGGCAGATCTTCCGGGGTGCCCTCGCCAAAACCACCCTTCGATTTGAAGTAGGTGAACGCCTGGGTCGAAAGAGTGATAAGTTCGTTGAGGCCAAGTTCCCGGGCCTTGTTTTCGACGAATTGAATGAGCTTCCGGCCGATCCCCTGGTTCTCATGCGCGGAACTCACATACAGGCAGGCCAGCTCGCCTTTGCCGTGCTCGCGGTAGACATGCAACGCCACGCACGCAACCGGGTTCTTGTCGATCTCAAAAATGTAATAATCGCCCAGCTGCTTTTCGATGCCCGGGCGCGTCCGCTTCATCAGCTCCTCGCTCTCCACGGAGCCCTTGGTGATGTTGATGATGTTGCGGATGTCCTTCTTCATCGCGCGGCGAATCTGCTGGAACTCGTTTCCGTAAATGAGCGTGCCGACGCCCTCGTTGGTGAAGACTTCGGCGAGCAGGCCCTCCTCCACCCGGCCGTTGATGATATGCACCCGCGGCACGCCCGCCTTGCAGGCTGCCAGGCCGTGGATGGCCTTGGAAAGCATCTCCGGCTGCACGTCATTCTTCTGCAGCGCCAGCACCGATTCCAAATCGGCCACCGACACCTGCCGGATGACATGGTCGCGCACCGGAATGCCGTCCCGCATCGTGAGGAACATGAGTTTCGTCGCTTTCAGCGCCTCGGCCGCCGCCAGCGCCACCCCGTCCGAGTTGACGCGATAGGTCTTGCCGTCGCCGTCGAACCCGAGCGGCGGCAGCACGGGGATAATGCCGTTATCCAGCAGCTTTTGCAGCAGCTCGATGTCCACGCGCTCCACCTTGCCGGTGAGCAAATGGTCCTCGCCGTGCAGGATGCCGAGCGGATGGGCGATCACCGCGTTGGTGCAGGCCGCGCGAAGGTCATTGGCTGAAAGGCCTTCCAGAATCTCGTGCGTGAGGCGGTTGGACGCCGTCAGCGCCAGCTTGAACGTCGGCTCATCCGTCACCCCTGTGCCGTCGAGGTTGGAGGGAACGATGCCTTGCTCGGCGCCGAGGACCTTGATCTGCGCCGAAGCGCCGTGGACCAGCACCACCCGGATATTCAGCGAGCGCAACACCGCGATATCCATCACGATATTGGCGAAGTTTTCGTCGGTGACGATCGCCCCGTCCACGCTGATGATGAACGTCTTTTCCCGGAATTGGGGAATGTACTGCAGGATGCCCCTTAGATCAGTCAGTTTCACGTTAGGTCAATGCTTTGGTTTCGTTCAGCCAATAAGTATTCGGTTTGCGACGGGATTCAAACTAATTCTTTCGAAGAAGCGAGGCGACTATGACCAAGTGGTAGAACTTGACGGGCACGACCGTCCGCATACCGTTTGGCTCAAACATCCGATGAGCTGGCGACTAAAAGGCAACCTTGTTCACAAACCCGGCGCAGGCAGCAAGCCGGTCCGGTCGGAAGGTCAACCGCGCAACCGTTGGCTGTCGTTGGCGGTCTGTCTTTTTCTGGCACTGGCCGTGTGGGCCGTTTTCGGCCAGACCCTTCAGCACGCATTCGTGAACTATGACGATGATGTTTATGTTTACGATAATCCAAAGATTGCCCAGGGACTCAGCTTGGACGGGGCGGTCTGGGCATTTAAGAATTTAACAGCCGGTTTCTGGCATCCCTTGACATGGCTGTCGCTTATGGCGGATGGCCAGTTCTATGGGCTGCGCGCGGGAGGCTATCATCTGAGCAATGTGTTGTGCCACATGGCCAACACCCTCTTGCTGTTTGTTTTATTATACCGGCTGACTGGCGCGCTTTGGCGCAGTGGCGTCGTTGCCTTGTTGTTCGGGGTGCACCCGTTGCATGTGGAGTCGGTGGCGTGGATCGCCGAACGCAAGGATGTGTTGAGCACCCTGTTTTGGATGCTGACGTTGCTGTTTTATGCTCGCTGCGCGCGGGTGCGGGCGGCGGCGGGCAAGGAGCCGGCGTCCGGAAACAAAGACAGCTTCGCTTTTCTCCGGTCTCCTTTTTACTGGTTCGCGCTGTTGTGCTTTGCCTGTGGTCTGATGAGCAAGCCGATGGTGGTGACCCTGCCGTTGGTGATGTTGTTGCTGGATTACTGGCCATTGCAACGATTCACGGTTGATAATTTACGATTCACCTTTCCCCGGTTGGTGTGGGAAAAGCTGCCGTTTTTTGTGTTGGCGCTTGCGGGCGGCTGGCTGACGCTATATGCGGAAAAAGGAGTCGGGGCCTTGCCGGATGGGGCAGTTTATCCATTCAAACTCCGGGCTGCCAACGCCGCGCTGTCCGGTATCCGCTATTTATGGCAGACAGTGTGGCCGGCTCGTCTGGCGGTTATTTATCCGTATCCCAAATCGTGTTCGATTGGGCTGGTATTGGTTTCCGGGCTGCTGCTGGCGTTGATCAGCCTGGGGGTGTTAAGGGTGAGCCGTCGCCATCCGTATCTGGCCGTCGGCTGGTTCTGGTACGTGATCACCCTGGTGCCAGTGAGCGGATTGATTCAGGTTGGGAACCACTCGCGGGCGGATCGTTACACCTATGTTCCGTTGATCGGGATTTTCCTGATGACAGTCTGGGGTGCCGTGGAGTTGTGCGGCTCCTGGCGCTGCCGTCGCGCCTTGCTCGGGTTCGCCGCTGCGGCGATTCTGGCCGGCTTGATGGCGGGCGCTTATGTTCAAACCGGGTATTGGAAAGACAGCGTTTCCCTCTGGACGCACACGCTCGCTTACACGTCAGGCAATGCGTCAGCCCACAATAATTTGGGCGCCGTGTTGGCCGCCCGGGCGAAATGGGATGAAGCCGTTGAACATTACGAGCGGGCGCTCCAACTCGACCCGGGTTACGCCCTGGCCCACTATAATTTAGGCAGCGTGCTGGCCAGGCAGGGGAAGTTGGATGAAGCCATTTCACATTATGAGCGGGCGCTCCAGTTCAAACCCGATTCTGCCGAAACTCACAATAATCTGGGCAACGCCCTGGGCAGGCAGGGGAAGTTGGATGAAGCCATTTCACATTACGAGCGGGCGCTCCAGCTCAAACCCGATTCTGCCGAAGTTCACAATAATCTGGGCAACGCGCTGGCCAGGCGGGGGAGGTGGAATGAAGCCGTTCAACAGCTTCAACAAGCCTTGAATTTAGCCACGACCCAGAATAACCCCGCGCTCCTGGAAGCCATACGCGCCCGGCTCAAGTCCTGGCAGCGGGCCTTGCCCCAACCTCAAACACCGTGACGGCACAATTTGGTTGTTTGTGGCGGCAGGCATCCTGCCTGCCGTAGTCGGCGGCATCCTTGCCGCCAGTTTTGTCCAATTCTCACCAGGATTCCGCTTCTTTGTGTTGACCGAGGCTGCTGGAACATGCGCCAGCTTTTGAACTGCGGCAGTCTTTCCGCCTTCGCGGCGCGCCAAAGCGCCGCTACGGCGCGACGGCGGCTGGCGCTTTCGTCAGGTTTAACCCGTGGCTTAAAAAATCCGCGTCCGCTGCTAACCCTTGGATTGTCCGGGAAGCCAGGAGAATCGAGTGGTTTCATTTGCAATCCCGGTAAGGCTAGTCTATATTCAGAGAAGGGAGAGTTATACCTATGGCACGACAGCTATTCAGAGCAGTTAGACACCCGAGGGGGTGGCTGGCCGACTACGAGATTCGAGGCAACCAGATCTTTCGGACTGGTACCCACCCGGATGGCCGGGCTGATTGGCCGGACTACGAGATTCGATCTGACGGCAAGGTCTACCGCACAATGAGCCACAAAGACGGTCAGGGGAATTTGCCGGATTTTGAGGTTCTATGACTTCGCCGCAAACCTGCGCGGCATCCCTGCCGCCCGGCTGAAATCGCGCGAACACCCAACGCCCATCATGTGCGTCTAGCGTTCCAGGCGTTGCGCGTCCTGTGCGTTTTCGGCGCTCTCATATCTTCCTGCCTTGGCTCCTCTGTCTCCTCGTCAGCCGTCTCGGGTAGCGGGCGCCAGCGCTCACGCTCCAGCACTTTGCGTCCATACCATTGACAGCTAAAATCAAACCTCATAATCTCGCGCCAATGAGTTGGGTTCTGATAACACCGTCAGACCTTTTGACCTGAAACACCCCCAATATGGCATCATCAGGTCAGAACATCCTGTTAATCAATGGTTCGGCCACAGCCCGCACACAT
>CAIQQM010000025.1 GCA_903873945.1 uncultured Verrucomicrobiota bacterium | reverse complement strand
TTAAAATTGAATGTTGCAGGCTCACATTGAGAATGTTCATCGCGCCTATCTGCGGCCTTCGCCGCATCCGACGCAATAATCACCTCAAGTGGCTGGTTTTCATTCGACCCTTACTGGCTGGTTTTCACTGACCGCTGACAAGTTGGGCGACGGCACTTACAACAACACCAACCAACCTGAGCAGATTGTGACCAGCGGGGTCACGGCGATTGCCGCAGGAAGCGTCCACAGCCTCTTCCTCAAGAGCGACGGCAGCCTGTGGGCTATGGGCTACAACTATGTTGGCCAATTGGGCGACGGCACCTACAACAGTACTAACTGCCCTGAGCAGATTGTCGTGAACCCACTCTATAATCAAATCTCTATCCAGCTTTTGAGTGGTGGCAACGTAGGGCTGTCCTTTTTCGGCAACGTCGGAGCGAATTACGCGCTGGACCGTTCCTTCAGCTTGGTCCCGACCAACTGGTCGCCGCAGGTGACCAATTCCACCGACGCAAGTGGGGTGCTGGTGTTCACGAACACGCTGGACACAACCACCAACAATTTCTGGCGTATCCGCTCCGTGCCGTGATTTCTCACTGGTCGTTGGCCGGGGTTGCCGCCGCGCCGCGATTGTGCGGCAACGGGCTTCCAGAAAGCGATTTCCCCGTTAGGTCGGGGTGACCTTTTCTCATCCCCTGCGATCCTTAACCAACCGTCCGAACGATCACTTCTCGTGTTTTTTGCTGAAGGGAGTGTCGAAGGGGATATCGAGGGAGCCGCCAATCCAGAATTTGCGATCCGTGTTGCTGCCGTCGAACACCGTTGTGGTCTGGAAACCGTAGCGGATGTGGCGCTTGACCGTCGTGTAGCTGAAGCCCGCTTGGATCGAGTCGGTGATTTCCCGCACCTCGCGCGGGTAGATGATATTGAAACCGCCGTTGCCGCTGGGATTCACGGGATAGGTGATGTCTTGGCCGGAGATAGTCTGCATATGACGGTAGCCGGCGTCCAGTTCCCAACCCTTGATTTGCTGGAACAAGCCTATGGCAGTCTCGTACTGGTCATTCCCCGTCGTGCGATTCCAGCGATAGAGGGCGTCACCGTAAGCGCCCAGGCCGGGCCAGCCGAAATGTTTGCGCATGAGAAATTCTGGCTCAATGGCGGCGGAACGCGTGCCCGGGGCAAACTGGAAGTTCTCGTTATACGTGCCGGGCATTACGGCGCCGGCGCGAAAAGTCAAGGTCGGCATCCACGGCCAATTCGTTTGGCGCGCTTCATTGTAAATCTGGTACCGGATACCGAAAGACCAGTCCATTAACCCGGTAGTGGATTGAATCGTCCCATTGTCAAAGGTGCGCCAGCCAGCCGTAGTGGCACCGATGTTAAGGTCCGCCGCCCACCTTTCGTCGATCCCGTACTGGAAGGCAAGGTAGCCTTGGTTGATATCGATGCCATAGCTCTCGCCGCCCGTATGGTAGGTGATGTTGTAGGGGTTGCGGTTTGCCCAAATTTTGTAAGCTTCCGACTCCTGGTAAACCATCCCAAAGATGAATTGACCCGGGTCGGGCAGGTCGGCCCACATGGCATAAGGGCGGTGTGGCACGTTTTCCGAAGCTAGCGTGGTGAAAGCCGCTGCCACGGTCAGAAAACAACCAGCTGCCACAACAAATAAGCGAGCACAATGCATTGTTGCTAAGGCACTTAACCAGATTCCACAGGACATTTTCCGATTTTTAACCATAATCTTTTTCACCTAACTTTTACCGAACCCTTGCCCAACCTTTACCGCCTCACCGATGTGTTTGTCCACGGGAACCGCTGAAGTTTCAGCAACTTGTTCCCCCGAACTGACAGTCCCATACACCCGGGTCCCGCGCCACACCAACGCTGCCAGCCATAGATTACTTCCCTCTCCCGGATGCAGCTCGAGGTCGGCAAGGAGCTTTAAGGCTTAAACATTAGAAGGAAGCGAGTTCGGATTCAACTCATTTTGCGTCCGTCGCAGTGCTGAATCACCCAGAACCCGCAGTCTTCGGCTCCGGTTTTTCGGTTCCTGGGCGCAGCGTTCGACGGTTCGATAAAACATCAGATGTCCTTGCCTGCCGAGAAAACCTTACCGATGACCTCGCCGATGCTGTAGTAATCCTGTGTGTCTGGCACAAAGATGATCGGGTTGACTTTTTTGATTTCAACAGACGCGCCGGAGCCCATCACATCCTCCTCGACCTTTGCATCCAGCACCTCGCCCACAAATTGAGTATGAAGGCCGAGTTCGAGCACGTGCAGCAACTTGCATTCAAGGACCACAGGAAATTCCTTCACGTAAGGCGCGTCCACAAGATCGCTTTTCTTGGGAGTCAGTTTCGTCGCGGCAAACTTGTTCGTGTTTCGTCCGGAAACCAAGCCGAAGTAATCGACCTGTTTGAGGTGTGTTGCCGACGGGATGCTGATGGTGAAGGCTTTTCTTTCAAGGATATTGGTGTAAGTGGAAGTCACTTTGCGCAGGGAAACCGCTACGCAGGGCGGCTCCGAGCAACAGATGCCTCCCCATGAGGCGGTCGCTACGTTTGGCTTGCCCATCTTGTCATAAGTCCCTACGACAAAAACGGGCGTCGGGTACACGAGAGTTCTGGCTCCGAGAGAGTTTTTCATAACAGGATGGGATGTTAATACGGTCGGGTTCCAAATCCAAGTATCGCGTAAATATTTCCAAAATGCTTGCGGATTAACCGGCGGGCATCGCCCGCACCGGGGTTTGGGCTGGTGCTGTCTGATCCCCTCGTTCGACTCTATGGATAGCTTCGGCCAGACAGGCCAGGTGATGGTCCAGAGTGAAGGTGCGGAGAAAAATGTCGCGGAAGCCCTCCCCGCTTTCGCTGGGTATCAAAGCGAGCAAGCCGTCCGCAACCCGCTCGGGAGCGCGGCTGGCCACCAGCCCCGGATAATTCGCCGGAAACAACTCTGGAATCGAGCGCCAGCGGGTGGTTAGAATCGGCAAACCGAAAGCCATCGCCTCGATCAAATTAACCGGCTGGTTCTCGTTCTGATAATAGGTGGGGAAACAAAACAGGTCGGAGTCCCTCAACAACTCATTTTTCTGGTCGCCGGCGACAAACCCGAGATACTGAACAACATCGGCGGTGCCCGGTTGCGCGAGCATCCGGTTGAATTCCGTCCGTTCCAGAGCATTGACAAAATTCCCCGTCACCTGCAATCGCAGGGAGATGGGGGAAGCGCTCGCTTTCAGTTTCTTGTTGGCCAGCATTACTGCCGTCAGGCAGTCGAATAGGCCTTTCTCGCGCGTGCAATGCGCGAGGTAAAGGACCCTCAAGATGTTGGGGTCGCCGCCAGCGTTGCGCAGTTCCTCCGGGCTTAGAGTCTGGCCGGACAACAGTTTGCACCGGGCGGCAAACCGCGCGCGGCGTCGAGGCAGCACTTCGCCCACAAAATCAGGGCACGGATCGGGGATGCCGTTGCTCACGATTTTTATTTCCTGAGAAAAAAGTTTTTCGGCATCCGCCCGGTTGTATCCGGACAGCACGATGCTCAAGTCCACGCGCTTCATCAGCCGGTAAGTGATGGAACGCGAGCGAATCTGAACGACGGTCTCCAGCCATTTGGCCAACCCCGCTGCGTGCCAGTGCAGAATGACCTTCTTAAAGAAGGGACGGCAGAGCAGCATTACCACCCAGTCCCGGTATAACGCGGAACGTTTGCCCGGGGCCGGAATATAGTAGAAATTCGTCACACCATAGCGGAACCGGCACCAAATCGCCTGAAGGCAATAGCCAATCAACAGCATGAACTTCCCGATACGGAAATCACCGATGTCCTCCAGCTTCTGAGACAGGCGCGCGTTGACGTGAAAGCAGTCTATGCCAAAAGGCGTGTCCTTGCCGGCAACCCTGTCGCGAGAGGCCTCATTTGGGCGTGTGCTTGCTTTGCGGTGGTCGCCCCCAAAGCCAGCCAGCATGATTTGCACCATATAACTTTGACCATGGTGCGGCGGAGGTGTGTGGGCAAAGACGAGCAATTTCATAGGCTCAGGCGCATTCGAACGGCGCGAATTCAGCGTGCTCGTTTGCGCGGTTGATCATGCGCCCGAATTTAACCATGATACAACATATTTGTAATGCGTTGCCCATGATAGACAAGCCAAAACTGGAACACCCTTCACGCGCCAACGTTCTGGGCGTGGGTCTTAGCGCCATCAATCTGGACCTGGCGGAGGCCGTCGTGAGGCAGGCGCTTGAACAGAAGACCAAGGGTTATGTTTGCGTGACAGGCGTGCATGGAGTGAGCGAGGCTCAGCGAGACCCCGAGTTTCGGGCGATTCTCAACCACGCCTTCCTTAACACGCCGGATGGAATGCCCATGGTCTGGATGGGGCAGTTACAGGGCTTCCGACACATGGGGCGAGTTTACGGACCAGACCTGATGCTGCGGGTGTGCGAATGCACTCTCTCGCGTGGCTTCAGTCATTTTCTCTATGGCGGGGCGCCGGGAGTTGCCCAAGAACTTCAGCGTCGTTTGGAGCAGCGGCTGCCGGGCGTGAAAATTGCAGGCACTTTCACGCCGCCATTTCGGCCACTGACAAGCCGTGAGGAAGATGATCTGTTGCGCCAGGTTGCCGCGGCGAAGCCTGACATTTTTTGGGTGGGACTTAGCACGCCGAAGCAGGAAAAGTTCATGGCGCAATATTGGCAAAGATTGGAGGCAACGCTGTTCTTTGGCGTGGGTGCCGCCTTCGATTTCCATGCCGGGCGGGTCCGGCAGGCGCCTCGTTGGGTGCAACGCTGCGGGTTTGAGTGGCTTTTCCGTTTCGGCTGTGAGCCGCGTCGGCTGTGGAAACGGTACTTGAAAAACAACCCTCTGTTTATCCTGCGCGCCCTGGGCCAGTTGACGCGGCTCAGAAGCTACAGGCTTGAATAACTCCCGTGATGGGTGCTCCTCAGGGCGGGTGTGGAATTTCATTGAGCGGGATCGGCAATCTGTGTATCCAATACGTTTGAATTTGCGTGTGTATGGATGAACAACCTGTCAACGGGGTTCTGGCAGAGCTCCGTTTTGATCTTCGGGAGTGCTGGCAGAAGCTGCCTAACAAGGCGTTCTTTCTGTGTCTGCTGGCGGCGTGGCTGGCCCTGTTCCAGTTTCTGGGAAACTCAACGCTGGGATACATCCATTCACCGTCGTTGTTGTCCTGGACCCTCAACGCCTATAGCCCAATAGGAGACTATTTCTCATCCGACGACGGCCATGGCGTTATTATTCCGTTCGTCGTGCTGGCGCTCTTCTGGTGGAAGCGCAAAGAGTTGATGGCGTTGCCTCTCAATCTCTGGTGGCCGGGGTTTCTGCTGTTCGGTTTGGCCCTGCTCTTGCATATCGCAGCTTACATGATCCAGCAGCCGAAGCTCTCGCTCATCGCTTTTTTTGCCGGCGTTTACGGATTGATGGGTCTGGCCTGGGGGCGGGATTGGCTCCGGGCAAGTTTCTTCCCGTTTTTCCTGTTCGCGTTCTGCGTTCCGCTCGGCTCGCAGGGTCAGATTATCACCACCCCCATGCGGCATCTGGTGGCCACCGTCGTTGCGGCAATTTCACACTTGGGATTGGCGCCGGACCTCGTCCGTGAAGGCACGCAGCTTTTCGATGCTCAGAATTCGTTTCACTATGACATCGCGCCCGCCTGCAGCGGCATCCGGAGCTTGGTTTCGTTGCTGGCGTTGACCACTATATTTGGATTCATCTCGTTCAAAACCGGATGGAAACGCGCGCTCATGGTGCTGGTCGCGTTTCCCTTGGCGGTGATTGGGAACGTCGTCCGTATTACTTTTACGGTGGTTGTGGCGGAAGCCTTTGGCCAGGACGCGGGCAAGTGGGTGGAACAAAAATTTGGGTTCGTGACCTTCGCCATCGCGATTGCGTGTGTGTTATTGTTGGAGCATTGGCTCCGCGAGGATAGGCCTCGGGCAGGTGGGCAACCGGAGGCAAGAACGACATGAACTCCAAAAAATGGGCAGTCCTCGTCATGGCGCTCATCTGCATGGCTGGCGCGGCGGGGTTGCTGACCAAGTTGCGCGCCAACCAAAGACTAGGCACTCCTGGTGTCAGAACCAGCCGGATACCCGGGTCCAACCAGCTTCAGGTTGACCTGCCGGAACGTGTGTTGGATTTCGGCTCAGAGCGGCGGGAAGTCGAGCAAGTGGTGCTCCATTACCTGCCGGCCGATACGAGCTACGGCCAGCGGCTTTACAAGGCGCCGGATGGATTTCAGACAGCGGTGAATGTTGTGCTCATGGGCGGTGATCGCACCAGCCTGCATAAGCCGCAGTTCTGTTTGGAAGCGCAAGGGTGGCACATTGATAACGCGGCCTCTGAGGAGACTAGGATTCACTTGGACCGCCCGGTCTCCTACGATCTGCCCGTCATGAAGCTGGTTGCGACGAAGAGTGTTGCTCTCAATGACCGGACAGTCGCTGCCCGGGGTGTTTATGTTTACTGGTTCGTGTCGGGACACGAGTACACGGCGCAACATTGGCAGCGCATGTTGTGGATGGCTGAGGAACTTGTGCGCACCGGCGTGTTGGAGCGTTGGGCCTATGTCACTTACTTTGCCGTCTGTGCGCCAGGCCAGGAGGATGCCACTTTTGAACGGATGAAAAAGCTCATTGCGGCCTCGGTGCCCGAATTTCAACTCATACCGCGGCCGGCCGGAACGGCAGACGCCGCGCGCCAATGAACTCACTTGGACAAAACCGGCCAGGGCCGGTCCTGTTGCCGCGGCAATGTCGTTGCGTGGCGCGGGTGCGACTGTTGACGAGCCTTCTTACCAGGATTTGCATGGAACATGCTTAGCCGTCACCGTCAGATTCGGATGCAGATCCATCAGTTGATGGACGCGTGCATTTTTGCCTTCAGTTTCTGGCTGGCCTATGTGTTGCGCACCGATCCGGACATTTCGGAGTTTTTTCACCTCAACCCCATCCTCATGCCGTTTGGAGCGGTCGTCTGGCTGAATCTGATCCTGATCCCGGCGGCTCCGTTGACATTGGAAGCGCAAGGTTTTTACAACCGCCCGCTGTTTTGTCCCCGGCGGACGACGCTTTGGCCATTGTTTAAAGGCTGCATATTAATCACGCTGGGGCTTACGTTGGTGCTGTTTTTCTTCCGGCTTTATATCGGCCGCTCGATCATCATCTGGTTCGGGTTCATCAGCTTTGGGCTCGTGTTCGCCAAGGAAGAGTTGATCCGCGCCGCTGTCAAAAGCCGGTTGATTCAGGCGCAATTCCGGCGGCGGTTTATTCTGGTCGGTACTGGCGAAGAAACGGCCCGGCTGCGGGCGGAACTGGGGGCCAAGCCGGAAGAGGGGGTTGAAATACTTGCGGAACTCAACCTGAACCAGTCTCCCGTGCAGAGCCTCGTGACAATGTTGCACGAACACTCGGTCAATTGCGTCATCCTTAGCGCCAAACAATCATATTTTGAGCAAATTGAGGCCGCCATCCGTGCCTGCGAATTGGAGGGCGTCGAAACATGGCTGGTGGCGGACTTCTTCAAAACCCAGATTTCGCGCACCAGCCTGGATGAATTCCATGGCCAGCCGGTGCTGATTTTTCGCAGCGCTCCGGAAGCTTCCTGGCAGGGGGTTATAAAACAGTTGATGGATTTCTTCGGCGCCCTGGCACTGTTCATCGTGATGGCTTTGCCCCTCGCCCTGGTCGCCCTGCTCATCAAGCTTTCCTCGTCCGGGCCCGTGTTGTTTTCCCAGCAACGCGCCGGGGTTAATGGCCGTCCCTTTATTCTGTACAAATTTCGCACCATGGTCACCAATGCTGAACAGCTCAAGCACGAGCTGGCGGCCATGAATGAAATGACCGGCCCTGTCTTCAAACTGACCCATGACCCGCGGGTTACGCCGATCGGCAGAATTCTCCGCAAATTCAGCCTCGATGAATTCCCGCAGCTCCTTAATGTGCTGCGCGGCGAGATGAGCCTGGTTGGACCGCGCCCCCTCCCGGTCGACGAAGTCAGGCGCTTCGATGATTTTGCCCATCGACGCCGTCTGAGCGTAAAGCCGGGTTTGACCTGCCTCTGGCAAATCAGCGGCCGCAATGAGGTCTCCGATTTCAAGGAGTGGGTGCGGCTTGATCTGGAATATATTGACAACTGGTCTTTGTGGCTGGACCTCAAGATCCTCTGCCGCACAATTCCTGTAGTCGTGCTTGGAACCGGGGCCAAGTAAAAGTGATTGTGGGCAATGGCGGGTTCCGAAAGCCGGCATTGACAAAAGCAAGAAATCTATGAGTAAAAAATCAGCGCGGACGAAAATGAGACCAATCTCCCGGGGTGCAACTTCCGTAGTAACAGGGGCGGCGGGGTTCCTCGGGTCACACCTGACCGATGCCTTGCTCGCGCGCGGCCATAAAGTCATTGGCATCGACAATTTTGTTACCGGTTCAGTCGATAATATCGCGCACTTGGGCGGAAACCCGAACTTCAAGTTCATCCAGCAGGACATAACCGAGTTCATTTTCCTTGATGTGCCGGTGAACTACGTTTGGCACTTCGCTTCGCCTGCGAGTCCGGTCGATTACCTCGAACTGCCCATCCAGACATTGAAGGTCGGCTCGCTTGGGACCCATAAAGCGCTCGGGTTGGCCAAGAACAAGAACGCGCGTCTGCTCCTCGCGTCCACTTCGGAAATCTATGGCGATCCTCTGGTCCATCCGCAGACCGAGGATTACTGGGGCAACGTTAATTCGATTGGCCCGCGTGGATGTTATGACGAAGCCAAGCGCTTCGGTGAAGCAATGGCGATGGCTTACCGCCGGCAACATGGGGTCGAAACGCGCATCGTCCGCATCTTTAACACATACGGTCCGCGAATGCGGTTGCACGACGGACGGGTGGTGCCCGCTTTTATTAGCCAGGCGCTCAAACAAAAACCCCTGACCGTGTTCGGCCGCGGCCGGCAGACCCGCAGCTTCTGTTATGTGTCCGACCTTATCGAAGGCATTTATCGGCTGATGATGAGTTCCTGCGAGCAGCCTGTGAACATCGGTAACCCGGCCGAAATGACCGTGCTGGAATTTGCCAAAGAGATCATTCGCGCCACGGGTTCGCGGAGCAAGATTGCCTTCAAACCGCTGCCGCAGGATGACCCTCGGCAGCGCCGGCCGGACATTTCGCGGGCGAGAAAATTGCTTCATTGGGAACCCAAAGTTGCGCTGGCGGAAGGATTGGCCAGGACCATCGAATACTTCCGTCGCAAAACATCCGCATAATGCGCAACCGGATGGCGCGGAGCGGCCCGCCATATTCTGTCTCGGCTGCGGCAACTTTCTGCCGGGATCCGAATTCACGCTGTGGGGTTTTCTTAGGCCGGTTTTTGTTTTTCTATTTGACCCGCTTGCGTATTTTAGATACCCACCATCAGTCGTTTCTTTGTTGGCCGCGTAAAGGCGGCGGAAGCTTGTTGGTCCTGCGGTGTGCCGGTAATGTTGAACGTAAAGTCATTTCTGACGGTTGATTTTGGGGCAGGCAGCCTCAAGCTGGCTGAGTTTGAAGTAAACGAAGCGGGCGGGCTGCGCTTGAAACAATACGCGCTCAAACCTCTCGGCGCTGAGGGTGCGCAGGAAACAACTCGTGAAGCCGTTGTCCTCAAAGCCCTGCAGGAGTTGCTGGCCGAAAAGTCCGTTAAGTCAAAAAACGTCAATGTCTGCGCGCCGGGCTTCCATGTCTTCTCCAAATTCGTCAAACTGCCTCCAGTCGATGCCGGGAAAGTTACCCAAATCATTCAGTACGAAGCCCAGCAAAACGTCCCCTTCCCGCTCGAAGAAGTCGTTTGGGCATACCAGATTCTGGGCTCGACCCCTGGTGGTGAATTGGAAGTGCTGCTCGTCGCTATCAAGGCTGATATTGTCGAAGGCCTCTTTCGCGTCACCGAAAGTGCGGGGTTGCATCTGCAGTTGGCTGATGCTTCGCCTGCGGCCTTGTGCAACTCGTTCCGCTACAACTACGGAGACTTGGAAGACTGCACGATGCTCCTTGATATCGGGGCCAAGACCAGCAACCTTTTGTTCTTTGAAAAGGGTAAGGTTTTCTCCCGCAGCATCAATCTCGGCGCCAACTCCATTACGCAGGACTTCGCCAACGAAGCCAAGCTCAAATTTGACGTGGCGGAGAAAATCAAGATCGAAGAAGGCTTTGTCAGCCTTGGGGGCGCTTACGAGGAGCCGGAAAATCCTCATCAGGCGGCCATTTCCAAGATCGCCCGCCAGTTCATGACCCGCTTGCACATCCAGGTGAACCAGACGATGCAGTTTTACCGCGGGCAACAGGGCGGCTCGGCGCCGGCTCGCCTGTTCCTCTCCGGGGGGGCTTCCGTCATGCCTTATACGGCGCAATTCTTCGCGGAAAAACTGAATGTCCCCGTCGAATACTTCAACCCGCTTCGAAACGTCCAAATCGACCCCGCTATCAATCTCGAGGAACTGGCTCGGGTCGCTCATTCGCTGGGTGAAATTGTCGGCTTGGGCCTGCGCAATTTAGCCCATTGCCCGGTCGAATTGAACCTCATGCCGGCCAGTACCCTCAAATGGCAGAGTTTTAATCAGAAAAAACCCTACTTCATGGCCACCATTTTTAGTTTGGTTGCCGTCGTTGCGGCTATGGGGCTGTTGTTCGATAAGCTCGCGGGGGTCAAAAACGTCGAACTGGACAAAATTCGCGCCGAGGTTGAGCCGCAGGAGGCTCGCGGAAAACAATTCCAGAAGACTTTCACTGAGCTGAAAAAAACCCAGCAGGAAGCCAGCCGGGTCGTCGCCTGGATGAATGACCGGTATTACTGGGCCGACGTGCTGAGCGAACTGCGCCGCGCACTGGTTCGCGTTGAGGACATCACTAAGGCGAAGCTGCGGACCGATCCCGGCGTGTGGATCGAACAATTGTCCGCCAACCCGCCCAAGAGCGAAGCGTCTGGCTCTGCACCGATGGCCGAGCCGGGGACTGGCGAAGGAGCGGACGTCAATCGTTCCCAGACACCCGAGCCTGCCCAACCTGCCCCAGCCGAACCGGGGGTTGCCGGAGAAGGCGCGTCGGTCCCCACGAAGGCCAAAGCTTCAACTGATGAAATCGCTAACATCCAGGTCACTTTTCGAGCCATAAGTCAGACCTCTGTTTCGCCTGATGCCAATAAGGAAACGGCTTATGCCCTTCTTAATGAACTGAAGAGCAACCCCATGTTTGATGGGCCGGAAACGAAGTTCCCTGGTGGCATTGGCATTGGGGATGTCGAGCCGCCGGGCACGTTTACCTTCGCGATTAACATTAAACTGAAGCGGCCGCTGAAGCTCTAGTATGGATTGGATAAAACGCAATTTGTCCTTTGTAATCGGCGGCGTGGTGGCGTTGGTGCTGTTGGGGCTGGCCGGTTGGTACTTTTACTCCAAACTCCAGCTTAACAACGAAAAACTCGACAAACTTAATGAACAGTACGCCAAACTGGATACTCTTAATAAGCAGAATCCCCACCCCGGCAACGACAAAGTCCATAACATCCAGGCCGCCAAAGATCAGCAACAGCAATTGCGCGCTTTCATCCGCAAATCGCGCGAGTATTTTCAACGCATCCCGCCTATTCCGGATTCACACAAGGTTAATAGCCAGGAATTTTCCAGTTCATTAAGCCGCGTTATTGATCAGTTGCAGCATGATGCTGCCAACAACAGCGTGACCTTGCCGCCGAAGTATAACTTTTCTTTCGAAGCTCAAAGGCAAGGGCTCTCTTTCGCTTCGGGCAGTCTTGAGCCGCTCTCCGTGCAGCTGGGCGAGGTTAAGACTATCTGTGATGCGCTCTTCCAGGCGAGGATTAACTCGCTCGACAATCTTCGGCGGGAGCGCGTTTCCGCTGACGATAAGGACGGTCCGCAAACCGACTACCTCGATCAAAAGTCTGTGACCAATGAACTGGCGATCCTTTCGCCCTACGAGGTGACCTTCCGCTGTTTCAGTCCGGAGCTCGCCGCAGCGCTTGGCGGTTTTGCCAGTTCGTCTTCCGGCCTGTTGGTCAAAACGATCAATGTTGAGCCGGCTCCTGCCCTGAATGGCACTGAGTCGGGCGCATTGGCGCTCGCATCAGGTCAGCAACCCGGGGCTGCCTCCCCCCCGCCCGCTTCCGGCGTTCTACCAGCCGCCGCCGGCCGGGGTGGTCTTCCGACTGTGCTCGACGAACGGCTTTTGCGGGTTACCCTGACACTCGATGTCGTGAAAATGGTCGCTCCGAAGTAAGATGGATTTTCTCAAAAAACATTACGAAAAGGTTCTTCTTGGCGTTGTGCTGCTCGGGTTGGCGGTGGCGGTGGCGTTTCTCCCGTTCAAGATCTCCAGCGACAAGGAAACCCTCGAGACAAAGCGCATCAACCTCATTCCGAGATCTGTCAAACCCCTGGCCGGTTTGGACCTGAGTTTGCCGGAAGCCGCCCTTAAACGCATGGCCGCTCCCCCGGCGATCGATTTCTCCACTACGAACCGGCTGTTCAATCCCATGCCCTGGCAACGAACGGCTACGGGTCAGCTCATTCCGGGAAACAGAGTTGGCGCTTCCGCCGCAACCGTGACCAACATCACGCCGCTCTATCTCAAACTCACACTTGATTCCGTCACTATTTCCGATTCCGGGCCGCGTTATGTCATCGGCATCGAGAATGAAGCCGCTTCGACCCCCCGGGACCGGAATAAAAAGCAAACCTATTGCTCGCTTAATATTAAGAATAAAAACGACCCTTTCATTCTGAGCGAGGTCAAGGGCCCGCCCGACAACCCATCCAGCGTGATCCTCGAATTGAATGACCGGAGGGAACGGATCGTGGTTTCCCGGGAGCAGCCCTTTAAGCGCGTCGATGGATACATGGCGGATGTGAAGTACGAGCCGGAAAAAAAAGTCTGGCCCAACCGTCGCGTCGGCGCCGCGCTCTCCTTTAATGGCGAGGACTACAATATTGTTGATATCAGACAAAACGAAGTTGTATTGTTGGCCAAATCGAATCAAAAGAAATGGACCATCAAGTACTCTGACTAATGCCGGCCACAAACCGCGTTGCCCCATCACTGAACGCAAGCGAACCCATGATTAAAGCAGCCACTCTTCTACTCGGTCTAACCCTTTTGCTCGCGGTCGTGCCCGCGGCTTATCCGCAAATGCCTGCCGAGGAAACCGCTGTCAACGAGGCGGTTTATCGCCAGGCAAATCGCATTAACCTCCGCCAGAAATTGGCGGACGCGCGTGCGGTGCAGGCCCGCGGAGATTTTAGCGCCGCCGCCAAGTTGTACGACGACGCTTGGGTGCTGGTCCAGAAAATCGGCTCCGGCGTGGATGCCGAAGCCGCCCAGACCGGTGCCGGCTTGGCCGCCGTGCGTCTCGAGCTGGCGCGTGCGGCCCAGCACCATGGCAGCCTGCGCGAGGCTGCGACTCAGGTTGATGACGTTCTCCGGGTGGATCCTGGGAATGCCCAGGCCATTGCTTTCAAGGCCGCCAATGACAAATTGCTGGCCGATCAAAAGGGGAAAATGCCCAGCCAGTCCGCCGAAAGCCGCGTTCCAGCCATCGTGGACGAGAAGGTCAAAGCCAGCACGTTCGTGCAAGATGGCAGACTTTTCTTCGAAATGAACAAACTCGATGAAGCTGAGGCCAAGTTGAAGCTGGCCCTCAAGGAGGACCCGCAAAATCAGGCCGCGTATTATTATTTGAACCTCGTTAAAGATGCCCGTTTCAAGGAAGCCCTCAACAAACGGGATGTGACCTCCAGGCAAGGCTTGGTTGAAGTCGAAGAGGCTTGGGCGACTCCGCCCAGTCGAGAGGCCTTGCCTGTCCCGAACCTGTACGCCCGCACCAATCTCGTTTTCACCAGCAAAGGGCGCCAGGCCATCCTTTACAAGCTCGACCATATCCACTTGGACAGCATCGGATGGGATGGTTTGCCGTTGAGTGAGGTTGTCAAGAACCTCAGCGACGAGGCCAAGCGCCGCGACCCGGAGAAGCGCGGCATAAACTTCATTATCAATCCAAATTCTGACAGCATGGCTGCCGCTTCTGCCCCTGCCGCGGGTGCTGTAGACCCTGCCACTGGCCTGCCGCAAGCGGCTGGCGCTGTGGCCGAGGCCGTTGATATAAGCGCGATTTCCGTCAAAATCAACCCTCCTCTCTCCGATGTCCGTTTGGCCGATGTCCTTGACGCCATTGTCAAGGTGGCCGACAAGCCTATCAAATATTCTATCGAGAGTTACGCGGTTGTGTTCTCGATGAAGGGACGGGAGGCCGCCCCTCTGTTCGTTCGCATTATCAAAGTGGACCCGAACACTTTCGAGCAAGGATTGGAAAGTGTGATCGGTTTCGATTTCGGCTCGCTCGCGCAGGCTTCCTCCGGCGGCAGTAGCGGCGGCTCCAGCGGGAGCAGCAGCAGCGGGTCCTCTAGCAGTAGTCAGGGCGGGGGTATTCTTACCGTCGCTCGTGTGAACGTCTCTGGCGGAACTTCCTCCGGTGGAGGCGGGAGTAGTGGTGGTGGAAGCTCCGGCGGCGGGATCTCTTCGGTCACTCGCACCAACCATATGGAAGCTGTCCAGGCCGCTGTGCGCCAGTTCTTCGTCGCCATGGGCGTGGACCTTTCCCCGCCCAAGAACATTTTCTTCAATGACCGCGAAGGTTCTCTCGTGGTTCGGGCCACCCTTCAGGATTTGGACGTCATTGAAACCGCCGTTCAGGTTTTGAACATCGCGCCTCCGCAGGTGAATATCAAAACCAAGTTCGTTGAAGTGTCGCAAAATGACACTAAAGCGCTTGGCTTCGACTGGTATTTGGGGAATACCCTCATGAACAACGGCACAATGGGCCTTTCCGGTGGCACTGCTCCCTCTTATTCCGGCCAGCCTACCGTCGCCAACCCGGCGGGAAGTTTCCCGGGCAATTCTCTCGCTGGCACAACCATCGCCCCGGCAACCTCGGATGGGTTGCTCACCAGCGGTCTCCGTTCCACGGTTAATAATATTCCGGCTGCTCCAGCCGTCTTCACTTTGAGCGGCATTCTCACTGACCCGCAATTCCGGGTTGTCCTCAATGCGCTTGACCAGCGGGATGGGGTCGATCTCCTCAATGAAGCCTCCGTTACCACCCTCAGCGGACGGCAAACCGAAATCCAGGTCGTCGATTTGCAGACCATTGTCACCGGCACTTCCCTGAACCAAACCGCTTCCTCCTCCAGCACCACTACCACCAGTTCCACTGGCTCTGGCGTGGTTGGTTCCACCGTTAGTTACCCGGTTTCCACCCTTCCTTTTGGCCCCACCTTGGATGTCATCCCGTACGTCTCCGCCGATGGTTTCACGGTGCAGATGACGATTATCCCCACGATCACCGAATTCCTCGGTTACGATAATCCGGGCCAGTTCGTCCCTCAGGCGCAGTCCGTGGGTGCTGGCAACGTGGCCATTCCGCTCACTGCCACCCTGCCGCTCCCGCATTTCCGCCTGCGTCAGGTCACGACCAGTGCTATCGTTTGGGACGGCCAAACCGTTGTGCTGGGCGGGTTGATCACCGAAAATGTCACCAAGCTTAAGGACAAAGTCCCCGTGCTGGGTGATTTGCCGCTCGTCGGCGTCCTGTTTCGAAGCGAATCCAGCTCTACCCAGAGAAAAAACCTCATAATCTTTGTCACGCCCACAATTATCGATCCCGCTGGCAACCGCTTTCATTCTGAGGACGAGATGCCCTTTGCGCAAAATGCTATTCCGGCGCAGCGGGCCATCCTCCCGGCGGCGCAATAAAAGGTAAGAAAAGACAAGAATTTGCTTATGTTACCGTCGCCGTTAGTCTCCAAAACGCTCTTTTGCTGGTGTTTGGCGGTCACCGCTCCCGCTCTCCTTTTGGGTCAGTCCAGTTATGCGCCGCAAGGCGGCGAATATGCTATCGCCGGTTCACTCTTGGGAGATCAGGTCCATCCCCAGGTCAGCCTTAAGTCTTCCGGCGGTTATCTGGTCTGGGAAGACAATATTACGGATGGCAACGGTCAGGGGATCAGCGCCCTGCAGCTTGACAGCAGTTTTTCCGAGGTCTTCTCCTCTTTCCGTGTGAATCAGATCGGTGCCGGGGACCAGGAACGGCCTCAGGTCGCCCTCCTGAACGGTGGCGGCGCGGTTTTTGTCTGGCAGGGCGGTCTTCAGGGGTTTCAGCATATCTACGCGCGGTTTCTTTCGCCCACCAACACTTGGCTCTCCACCAACGACGTGCTCGTAAACACTTTCACCAACAGCTTCCAGATCAATCCCGCCGTGGCTGTCTTGACCAACGGAAACGTCGCCGTCGTGTGGAGCAGTTTTAACCAGCAAAGCTCCAACAGCATGTTTGACGTTTATGCCCAGCTTTTAACCCCGGCCGGCGTAAAGATAGGCGGCGAGTTCCTCGTCAACCAGTTCACCACCTACAACCAGAGAACTCCATCCGTGGCGGCGCTGGGCGGCGGCGGCTTCGTCGTGGCCTGGGTATCTGAGCAGGAACGGCTGATCGCTAACCCCGCGACCAATATTTACTACGGAGCCAGCCAGGCTCCTGTCCCCAGTGTTGATATTTATGCTCGCCTGTATGCCGCCGGCGGCTCGCCGGTCGGCAGTGAATTCCTGGTCAACACCAGCTTCAATGTCTGTGCCAATCCCAATGTGGCTGCCGCTTCCGACGGGAGCTTTATGGTGGCTTGGAGCCAGAAGGATACCCTGGTGCCCAACAATAGTTGGGACGTTTTTGCCCGCCCCTTCTCCAGTGCGGGAACCGGCGGCACAGCGCTGCGCGAAAATACTTTTCTATACGGCGATCAGTATGCCCCCCAACTGGCCGTTATTGGCGCCGATTACTTGATGACGTGGACCAGCCTCGGGCAGGACGGTTCCATGGAAGGCGTTTACGGCCAGTTCCTGCACAGCGACGGCTCCCCGTCCGGTGGTGAGTTCCGCGTCAACACCACCACCATTAGCAAACAAATGCACCCCGCCGTTGCTGCGGACGGTAATGGACGGTTTCTGGCGGTCTGGACCGGTTTCACCGGTGTCGGGTATGGTTTTGACTTGTTCGCCCAGCGTTACGTCAATACCGCCCAGCCGCTGGTTGCCATGAACGCCCCGTTTGTCTTCGCCCCGTTTGTGCTCAGTAATTCGGTCTATCAGCCTCAGTTGAAGGTGTCCTGGCCTGCCCAGGCCGGGTTCTCCATTGACCACTATGAAGTCTATGTGGACGGCGCGGCTACGAATGCCGCCTCGGTGACCACTAACATCTGGGTCCTGGCCGGCATTGCAAAAAGCAGTACGCACAGCTTTCAGGTGCTTTACGTCACCACGGATGGGCGGCGGTCGCCTCTCTCACCCTCTGCCAGCGGAACAACTTGGAGCGGCTTTAGCTGGGGTGGCCTTCCCTTTGAATGGATGGCCCAGTATTTTGGCACCGACACGTCAACGTGGCCTGGCGCTAATTCGCTGTTGGCTCCAAGTGGACCAACCGTCCTTCAGGCTTTCCTGAGCGGCGCTAATCCATTGGACCCCTCCACTTGGCTCCAGACAAGTGTGGCTAAAGAATCCGATGGCCTGTACTACCTGACTTGGAACCCCCAAGCCGGCCTGATCTATCAGGTGCAAATGTCAACGAATCTGACCTCTTGGGCGAATTTCGGCGCCCCGCGGTTTGCTGCGGGAACTACCGATTCAGTTCCTATTGGCGGCAGCAATGTCGGCTATTACCGCGTCCTTCTGCTGCGTTAAATCAGTTCCTATGTTGCAATTATTAAAGAGATTTTCTTGGGTGGGCCTCTTGGCCTTGGGCATCCAGTCATCCTGGGGCTTCTCTCTGATCGGACCAAACCCGGCATATCCCGGCGCCAGTGCCTTGGACCCATGGCAGGTCCCTGGCTTGGGCTACAACCTGATGAACCCCACTTGGTTGTACCTCGACCCTTTGCTGATAGGGCCAAAGAACATCGGCGAAGAATACCGCCGCAACACGCCGGTTCTTTATTATACCTACGACGCTAACTTTCTCGACTATTTCGGTTCGAACGGGACTTTCGCCGTTGACCAGGCCATGAGCATCCTGAACAGCCTGATGAATGTCTCTCAATACAGTGGCGACCTGTCGGAATTTCCGCTTTCAACCATCAGGGAAAACTATGCGGCCGAGGCTTTGTTTATTTACGATCTCAAGTCGTGGACTCTTCATTTGATGCTCGAACAGTTGGGGTTGACTGATCCGGAACGCTACGTTTGGGGGTTGCATGACCGGTATCAGCTTCCAAACACTACTTGCCCGGCCGGCATGGAGTACTTGGTGGTTAAGAGGAATTTCGACCCCACTGTTACGCCCCTTAGCCAGTACCTGCCTTCCGGCTACGTCAATGGCACGCTCTATAGCTATGTCATTATCGAAACTTGCAAGACCGATCCTGAACCCGAGGCCGTCGCCTTGCCGTTTCCGGTTGACCCCCTTGCCTTCACAGGCACAGCCGTAGCCGGTTCACTCGTCAGTGGCCTTTCTTACGGAATGTTTTATACCGGCCTGACTCGCGACGATGTTGGCGGGTTGAGATATCTTTTGCGGACGAACAACGTTAACTTTGAAAGCGCCGGCCCGGGAACCTCGACCTCGACCGTGACCTTTACTACCAATAACACGCACCAATTGCTCTACACTTCAAATCTGACCGTGCTCGCCGCTCAGGCCCTCACGAATGACGCGCCTACACTGGAGGCTCTCTATCCCGGGCTGGTTACGACGGCGACCGTCTTCTATGCATCTGTCACGGTGACCAACGTGACCGCCTACTATACCAATTACCCATGGTCCTCAGGCGGCTCGCCTGCATCGTTGGCTTATGCGACCACTGTGACCTCTAGCATGGCCACATACTACCAGCACACTTTCGCCAATGTGGTGACCAACAGCTATTTTACCAACGGCGTTGTCACCATTCAGCAAACCACGATTGGCTCCGGCTCCTGTATCGGTTGGTACCCCGCGGGCTCGATCTGCACCAACACCACAACCGTTACCGTTTCCACGAATATTCTGATGGGTGACTACTACATCATTCCCACCAACGCCTGCGGCTTTACCATCATCAAAACTTGGCAGACTAACGTCGTGGCCACCACTAACCTGATTCAGCAGGCTAACAATACCCTTACCGGCAACAGTTCGTTTCAGGCGTTTTCCGAGAGCATCGTTACTTACTCAACCAATCACGTCTTTGAAATGGTGCCAAACGTTTGTGCTACTACGAACATCGTTCAGGGCTCGGTCCAGGGCCTGTTCCAGGGTATCGAAAAAGTCACATTCGTGAGGCGTGATTATGATTCCCTCCTTGGCCGTTATTTCAACCCCATCACCAACACCTACGTCCTGAATTCCATCACCAATAACACCCTTCTTCCGCAAACGATCCAGCGCACTGTTACCGCCCCGGATATTCTTTTCAGCGCGACGGATATGGCCAACGGCCCTTCCGGCACCCCTACCGTGAACGTTTACAGTCGCAACGTAAACTTTAACATGTCCAACATCGGCGCCGGTCTGGCTGGACCCGGAACGATCGAAACCCCCACAACCGTCGCTTTCGAAAAAGTCGGCCTCATCTATTTGAATGCGTCGTCAAGCCCCAATTTTCTGAGTGCCCCTGAATTGGACCAAATTCCCGGGTTTATTTATGGCTCCTTCGATGGCACTACCAACGCCCCGGTTGTCTATCCCGACGGCACCAGCATCCAGAACCTCGAGAACCAGGTCCTGATGCAGATCTCCGTAACCGACACCAACGGTAACCCGCTTCCAACCAGTGTGTTTACCGGCAATGTGTTCACTATCACTAACAATGTGTCCTTCAGCTTTAAGTTCCAGGCCTCGGGCGGAACTCCGCCCTACACCTGGTCCCTGGCATCTGGTTCCGCTTCCTTGCCGCCCAGCTTGGGAACCTACACCTCATCCTGCGCATGCTGGCAGATTCCTCCCAGCGGCTTGGTTTCGGGCACACCCACCCAGACCGGCACGTTTGATTTTACCGTGCAGATGACCGATGCCGGCGGGCGCTCTGTGGACCTTGACTACGCGATCATTATTAATAACCCGTAACCCTTTCGATGAATTTGCGCTGCTTTATATCAGTTGTTCGGCTTGGCGGCAGGTGGCCCTTGCCATTCCTGCTCCTCGCGTTGGTTCTGGTTCCCTTTTCTGGGGTAACTCAACCTCTCGCAACCTGGATCAATTCCGGCCCGCTCACTACCCCACCTCAAATTGACGCTACGAATGTTGTTAATTCCGGCACCATGAATTTTTCCACCTCCCGGCCGTTTACGACCTCCGACACGCTCAATTTTACGAACTCCGGCACCATGATTGAGTCGGCGGGGTGGATCTTTGATTGTGAGCCCTCCAGTGGCGGTCAGAGTCTTTCCGCGGCTAACTTCGATAACCAATACGGGTTCATTGAGGGCCTCTTTTCCAGCAAACTATGGGTTTCAGCCACCAATATCATCAATGATAATGGGGTGCTGGAAGTGGACGTGAATGGCTGGCTTAAACTTGTCGGCACTAATGTCAGCCTGAGCCGCAGCGGTGTGGAAGCGGCGGCGATTGTGCCAATCGGCAGCTCTAATGGCACAACGAACTTTTACTCCGATTTCGGGATCACTGATAATTATTGGGCGCAGACCAACATGACTTTCGACAGCTCGGCATTGTGGGATGGTTCGACTGCCTCGACACCGTCTTATGCTGTGGCGGCGCTCGGGCTCTTGTCGGGGAGGAGGCAGCTCTCTTTGGACGGTCCTCTCACGAGCTCCTATTGCTACACGAACCTTATGTACACCAATGGGTACCCGCCGGCTCCCACGAACATTATCAAACAGGCCGTTTTTGTCGGCCTCGGAGCCGGCAATATGATGGCACAGATCTCATATATTCCCAGTTCGATACCCACCAATCTTTTCAAGACCGTTGCCGTCCACTTATCCGTCAACGGCGGGTTGTCAAATGCGGTGACGGGTCTTCCCGAGACGTACACCGATCTTTATTTCTACGACACTCTTGCCGCTGAAACTAACCGTGGCATCTTGCAAAATATCGCTACCCTGGACACTTACCGGCCGGCTAATTATACTCTCTCTCGCCTTTCCCAAGGCGTGGGTTTCACGACCACGACCGTGCCCAATTCCGCCTTTTTTTATGACAGCACCTTCAGCAATAGCATTGTCTCGGGAGATTATGCGGCCTATAGCGCCGGGGTTACCAATATCGTTTCCACGCCGCCTTCTGTGCTTGGCGTTTCTATCACTAACTTCCCCGGTAGAGTCCAGATCTATGCGGACAGCTTGGACATGACGTTGGCGCGCGTGCGTGGCGAAGGCGAGATCGTCATTCAGACCAGAGACCTTATCAGCAGTTCCAACGCTATCGTTGATTGTGAAAATTTAAGCTTTAACCTCGGCAAAATCAACGAGACCAATGGGCCTTTGAATGTAATGAACCTGGCTAAATCCAGCGTCGCCCGCTTGAAAGGGAAACCCGTCGCCTGGAGTGCCCTTTGGACCAATTCCCTGATCATGATAATTCAGCCTGATCCTGGCAACACCAACGGCCCACTCACAAACATCGTCAATCTCGGCTTTCACACTTTGATGCTGGACGCCTCTGCGTTTCTGACCCAGGTGGTGCCGGTGAATGTTTTTGACCTCGTTACCCACAGCACCAACGTCGTTGTGAGCGATACCATGAAGCTGGTCCAGTCGTTTTATACTGATGGCCGGAGCTTTACCCTGAACGGCGGCATTACTTTCTCCAGCTTCTCGTACGGCTCGGGCATTGCCGTCGCGCTTAACAATTGGGTTTATACCAACGCGCCCTGTCTTCTCTATTTCACAAACAACGGAACCCTCACCGTTCCCGGCGAAGCTCATTTCGGAGATGACCGGGCCAATCCCCCGGGCCCTTATTCCACCTTTATCAACCCCGGAATTATCCGCGCGGGTAGCCTCGCTCTTAACAGCGCTTATTTCGAGAATAGCGGAGCGATCTTTGCCAACCCCGGTCCGCTAACCATGCAAGGGGTTTCGGGTAAACTTGTAAATGGGCAGAGTTCTTCAGTGGGTGATGCTGATTTTGTGTGTGGCACACTCAAGTTTAGCAGCCATACGTTGAACTCGGGCAAGGGCGTAAATTTTACCGTTACTAATGCGCTTTTCGATGCCGGCGCTGTCACTGGTTTTGGCAGCACATTGACCATGTCAAATGGCTTCAACTTGTGGGTGAAGCCGCCGACGGGAGATTTGCTGGGCACCACCTTCCAGTCTATGGCGCCGAATTACGTCCAGGTGAAGCATTACTGGGCCGGTGATGACCGTGGACCAATTGCCGCTGGCTACACAAACAATGTCGCCATTGGTAAGCTTGTTTTGGGGCCAGTAGGGGGGTCTGGGAGTCCGCAGCTGTACTTTGAAGGTACGAATAGTTCGGCGCACAATGGCCTGTATGTGGACCTCCTCGACCTCAGCAATATAAGCTCTACCTCCAACCTGTTGTTCGCCCGCTTTGGCATCGATCCCAGCTTGGTGATTTATTACGCCGCCGCCAAAATCGGCTTCACACCGCCAAACAACTCCAGCGGTATCGCTCAAGAACCTGAGGAATACCTCGACGGCCAGTTCGGCGGCCATCTGCGGTGGGTTGGCAGCTTTGCCGGCCCGAACAGTTCCACCAGCGTTGTTGTCAATGGCGTGACTGTTCAGGTGAATAAAGCCCTGCGTTTCAGCAAAATCATTGATTCAAATGGCGACGGCATCCACAACTTTTACGATTCCGCGCCTTTCTCCCTGAAACTGGCGGCTTCGGTCGTGCCGGTGGATCCGCCGCCGTCCACCGCTCTCGCGCTTTCGTGGAGCGCCGCTCCATACACTATCTATCAGGTCCTGTTTTCGACCGATCTGTCCCTGAATAGCTGGCAACCGCTGTTGAATTACACCAACAATACGGCCACCAACCAGGCCGTTACCGTTTGGGATGCCAATGCTCCTGCGGCAGGCGGCCCTTGCCGTTTCTATCGTGTAAGTTATATCCCGTGAGAAATCACGTAGTGAAGAAGGCGATGATGCTTAACGTTCGCAGGCTTTTAGTCGTTTCGGCGCCGGCGGACTCCTCCGAATCCCTGTCTCGGCTAACTTTTGTCGCGCTTTGAAATTTAACCGGCGGATAGATGGTAAAGTTTTACATTTTTGACAAGTCGTTATCAGTTAATGTCTTACGATTTGGCCGCACCGGAGAAGTATTTTTTTTGGTAAAGTTTCGGTAAAGTTTTTTAGAGGTGCGGACGATCCACCCGGACGATAACCCGATTGCTTGAAAAGCGGGTGGGAATCCACTTGCGATAGAGCGATGAAAATTCTCGGATTAACAGGTGGTGTCGGCATGGGCAAATCCACTTCGGATCAATTGCTTCGTCAGCGGGGCGTGCCTGTCGTTGATACCGACCTCCTTGCCCGTGAACTGGTTGAGCCGGGCCAGCCTGCCCTGGCCGAAGTCCGGCAGACCTTTGGCAATGCCGTGATTGGCTCTGATGGCCGCCTTCGTCGGGGCGAACTCGCCCGGCGCGTGTTTGCCGACCCTTCCGCCCGCAAACAGCTCGAAGGTATCCTCCACCCTCTCATCCGTGAACGTTGGCGGGCCAAAATGGATGAATGGCGGGCCGAAGGCCGGCCGCTTGCCGTTGTCGTGATCCCGCTCCTTTTCGAAACCAATGCTCAAGCTGAACTCGACGCGACCATTTGCGTTGCCTGTTCGGCTTCGACCCAGCGCCAGCGCCTGCTGGCCCGCGGTTGGCCGCCCGCTCAAATTGACCAGCGCATTCAGGCCCAATGGCCGGTCGAAAGAAAATTGGCCTCGGCGGATTATGTCATTTGGAATGAAGCCGGCTTCGAGGTGCATGCCGCGCAATTGGACCGAATCCTTAAGTTGCTTGCTTCTGGCTCCTGATTTAGATTCTCCCGGCCATGCTTTTGACCCACGATGAACTGCGGAGTTTGGTCGAGGCAAAACATCGTTCCCCCCATCAATTGCTCGGCCTGCATGCTCTCGCTGACGGTTCCGGCCTGGTGGGGCGCGCCTTGGTGCCCGATGCCGCCGCAATCGAGCTCCAGCCCGTCCACGAAAAAGACAAGCCCGCTTTCAAACTCAAGCGCCTTCCGAAAACCGATCTCTTCGAGGGCGTCACCCGGGATGCCAGCGCGGTTTACGCTTACGACCTTGTCGTGACCAGTCGCGCCGGCGATGTCCGCTGCACTCGCGATCCCTATTCCTTCCTCCCCACTTTGGGCGAGGGAGACCTTTACCTCTTCGGCAAGGGTGATGAGCGGCGGATCTACGAAAAACTCGGCGCCCACTTGCGGACTATCGATGGCGTGCCCGGCGCCAGCTTTGCCGTCTGGGCCCCCAATGCGCAGCGCGTCAGTGTCGTGGGCGATTTCAATAAGTGGGACGGGCGCTGTCACCAGATGCGCTCGCTCGGTTCCTCGGGCGTGTGGGAAATCTTCATACCCGGGATTGGGCCGGGCACGCTCTACAAATTCGAAATCAGGAATCGCCACGGTCGTATTGGGTTGAAAACTGACCCATACGGCTGTTTCTTCGAAACTCCTCCGAAAAACGCTGCTATAGTTTGGGGCCACCGGAACTTTGCCTGGTCCGACGATGCCTGGCTGGCCCGGCGCCGGCAAACCAACCCCTTGCGCTCTCCTCTCAGTATCTACGAAGTCCATTTTGGTTCCTGGCGGAAAAAGTCGATGGGTGAATCGTTCAGTTATCGCGAACTGGCCGGACCGCTCGTTCAGTACGTCAAAGAAATGGGATTCACGCACGTCGAATTCATGCCTGTCGCCGAGCATGCTTTCTATCCCTCCTGGGGCTATCAGGTCACTGGTTTCTATGCGCCTACCAGTCGTTATGGCGCGCCCGAGGATTTCCAGTTCCTCGTCAATGCTCTCCACGAAGCCGGCATCGGCGTCATCATTGATTGGGTGCCCGCTCATTTCCCGCGCGACGACTGGGCTCTCGCCAATTTCGACGGCACGGCCCTTTACGAGCACGAGGACCCGCGCAAAGGCGCCCATCAGGATTGGGGCACATTGATCTTCAATTACGGCCGCCACGAAGTCTACAACTTCCTCACCGCCAACGCCCTCTTCTGGTGCGACCGCTTCCACATCGACGGCCTCCGCGTCGATGCCGTCGCCTCCATGCTCTATCTTGATTACTCGCGCCGCGAAGGCGAGTGGATCCCCAACCAGTACGGTGGCCGCGAAAACCTCGAGGCCGTTGAATTCGTGCGCAAATTCAATTACCTCACCCATACGGAATTCCCGGGCGTTATGACCATCGCCGAAGAATCCACCGCCTGGCCCCTCGTCACCCGCCCGCCCTACGTCGGCGGACTTGGCTTCTCCTTTAAGTGGAACATGGGCTGGATGCACGACACCCTGAACTACTTCAGCCTTGACCCCGTTTTTCGCAAATATCATCAGAACGATCTCACGTTCGCGATGCTCTACCATCACAACGAAAACTTTATCCTCCCTCTCTCCCACGATGAAGTCGTGCACGGCAAAGGGTCGTTGCTCGGCCGTATGCCTGGGGACGACTGGCGGCGATTTGCCAACTTGCGTGCCCTCCTCGGTTATCAGTGGCTCTTCCCGGGAAAAAAGACTCTGTTCATGGGGGGCGAATTCGGCCAGAGCGCCGAGTGGAATGCGAACGGCGAACTGGATTGGTGGCTGCTCGATGCCGGCCCCTACCATCGCGGCTTGCGGCAATTTGTCCGGGATCTCAACAAACTTTACCGCGTCGAACCAGCCCTCTGGCAGGCGGACTATGAGGCGAACGGCTTCCAATGGCTCGATTGCTCAGACCATGATAACAGTGTCCTCTCCTTTGTCCGCAGGGACGCTGCGAACGCCGGCGAGTTGGTCGTCATCCTGAATCTGACCCCGGTGCCGCGCTATCGTTACCGGGTCGGCTTGCCGCGCCCGGGTAAATGGCTCGAAACGCTCAACAGCGACGCGGCAGTTTATGGCGGTGGCAATGTCGGTAATCTCGGCGGCGTGTTCGCCGAAGCCTTCAAATGCCACAACCTGTCCTGGTCGGCTGAATTGACTCTGCCGCCTTTGGGCATCGTTGTCTTCCAGCCCGAACCGAAGAGCATATCCCCATAGACGGGCTGCCTGGAGGTTGCTGGCGGGATGGGGCAGGGAGGGGCTGTTCGCGCCCCCGCGTCAGTACGGAAACGCATCCAGTTTCGGAACGGAACGCACCCGCCCATCGACGCGGAATACCGCTCTCTTTCGCTGGATGGTGAAACTCGTTTTCCCGGCAAATGCCGCCGCTTCCAACGCTTCCCAGCCGCTCAAACCCCACTCGGCAAAGCTGTGCCGGTAGAAGTGCCATGAGTCCTGCGAATACCGCCACGGACGGATGTCGATCTTGAGCGTCTTTTTCAAGTTCGGCTGAACCGCGTCCCAATCCCGATCGTTATAGATCGCGTGCGGCAAAAACCGCGCTTGTTTCAGTTTGCTCGCCGTCGGTTGATGTTCCACTGCTATCAGTGGATCGATCGGATCTTCGTCCGTGTGCAGCAAAAGCAGCGGGGGAAGAAATGTCGCCCGGATGAACGTTTGGTTCGTTAGCGCGCTGACTGCATCGAGCAGGGTGGGGGATGGGTTGGTCAGGTTCGCCCTTGCTCGCCGGAACATGTAAAACTCATCGGTCGCGCCGGGCATGAAAATCAAGGCTTTGACCACCGCGTTCGATTGGAAGGCCGTCAGCATGATGCCGACACAGTTTGTGCGGTTCAATTCTGCCACCTTGGTCCCGAGCGGCATTCCTTCCAGCGCGCTTTGCCACGGCTCCGCGCTGTTCGCGGAAAATCGTGCGAGACAAACCGCTGCGCAAATGACGCAGCGCGCCATAATCAAAAGCCGCAGGTGTCGCCTGGCGGGTTCCCCGGGTTGTGCGGTGCGTTTCAGTTCCATTCAGCGCTTCGCCATCCTTGTCCGGGCCGCCTCCAGGATGTTGCGCTCGCGCTCGGTCAGGCTCTGTATCCCGTGCGCGGAAATCTTGTCCAGGATCGGATCGACTTCTTCGCTCAAAAATTTCTCCGCCGGCGAATCTTCATCCTCCCGATGCGTGTTCCGTCCCGGGATGCCCAAACTTAGTGTGGTGACCTTGACCAATCGCCTCGGTTGTGGCGTCCGGCTGGTGCCGAACTGCGGCCAGTGCCAGAGGTGGAAATACCGCACAAAGGCAATCCCGGTCAGCATCCCTCCCAGGTGGGCTGCGTTGGCAATATTGTCCATCGGAAATACCATCCCGAACAACGCGAACAGGCCGCTGAACAAAAGCAGGTATTTGGCGCGCAGGCTCACCGGGATGATGAAAAACAACAGCAGCATCAGCGGCCTCTCCGGGTAAAGCACGGCATATGCGGCGATGAGCCCGAAAGCGCCGGCTGAAGCCCCCACGACCGGCGCGGCGAACCGGCCGCCCAGTAACACGCCCGCCAGGGCCTGGACCAATCCCCCGATCACACCGCTGGAAAAATAGAGCGTGAGAAATTTGGCGCGGCCAAACGTCTCTTCAACTTCTCGTCCGAAAACGTAAATGGCCCAGCAGTTGACCAGCAGGTGCAGCCAGCCTCCGTGCATGAACTGGTACGTCAGCAACTGCCACACGTAACCATGCCGGAGGCCGGGTAGGCTCAAGGCAAAATAACCGTCAACCGGCAAACTTGAAAATCTTTCCAGGCTGAGTTGGAGAATATAGGCGGCAGCATTCGCTATCAGCAGCGCCATCGTCGCTGTCAGTTGGAATCCAGGCGGCGTCTGCCGCATATACTGCCGGTCTTCTAGCATGCCGTCGTGAACGTAGCCGTGGCGAAATGAATTTTCAACGGGCTTTTGACTCCCCTTGGTTTCCGCTCAATGCTGGATCTGTCCGTCCACGAGTTCCACCACCTTCGGGGCCCTCGCCGCCACTTTGGCGTCGTGTGTGGCCATCACCAGTGTGGCTTGCCTTTCCGTTCGCAGGGCGTAGAGCAGTTCGAGAATCTCGTCCCCGGTGTGCGAATCCAGGTTGCCGGTCGGTTCATCCGCCAGGATCAAATCCGGCTCGTTAATCAGTGCCCGCGCAATGGCGACGCGTTGCTGTTCGCCGCCAGAAAGTTCGTAAGGCTTGTGTTCCAGCCGGTCTTTCAGGCCAACCCGCGCCAGCAACTCCCGGCCGCGGGCTTCTGCCTCAGCCGGCGCCGTGCGAGCCATGCGCGCTGGCAAACAAACATTCTCCAGCGCGTCCAGTTCCGGTAGCAGATAATAGGCTTGAAAAATGAACCCCACGTCCTTATTGCGCAATCGCGCCAATTCCAACCGCGAAAGCGTGGCCAGGTTCCGCCCCGCCAGCCAGACCCCGCCTTCCGTGGGTGAATCCAGGCCTCCCAACAGGTGGAGCAGCGTGCTCTTGCCGGCGCCTGACGCCCCGCGCAGCGCTAGAAAATCGCCCCGCCTTATTTCCACGTCCACTCCCCGCAAGACTTCCAGCGACCGCTGGCCCAGCACATAGGTCTTGTGAATGCCTTTCGCTGTTAGCAGCGGTTCATTCATAGCGCAGCGCCTCCACGGGTTTCAGCCGCCCCGCGCGCCAGGCGGGAATCACTCCGCCCAGGAGGCATACCACCAGGGCGCTGCCGCAGATCAGCATAATATCCCGTGGCACAATCAATGCCGGCAATTCGGTGAAACCGTAAATCGAAGCCGGAAATAGCTCAAAACCCGTCAGGCGATCCATCAGGTGCAGAAACTCGTTCCGGTATCCCAGCGCCAGCATGCCTAATCCAAATCCTGCTACCACGCCCACTATGCCGACAAACGCCCCTTGGCTGAGGAAAAGCCCCGCTACCTGGAGGTCCGTCGCTCCTAGCGCCTTGAGCATTCCGATTTCGCGCGTCTTCTGCACCACGAACGTGATTAGGGCGCTCAAAATGCATAACGCCGCCACAATCATGATGAAGAACAGCAGGTAGAACATCACGTTCTTCTCCACCATCAAAGCGCTCAACAGGTTCGCGTTCTCCTGCATCCAGGTGGTTGTTCGGTATTCCGGCCCGAGCGCAAGTGCCAGTTCCCGCTGCACCGCCGGTGCCTGGTACGGGTCGCGCAGCATCACCATCAACCCATGCACGCTGTCATCCAGGTCATACAGCTCCTGGGCGTCCCGCAGCGACGTTACGATGAATGACAGGTTGTATTCGTAGTAGCCAACATCGAAAATCCCCCGCACGTCGTACTCGGGCGGCACGGGGACTTTCCCCCCTTCCTTGCCGGCGCTTTCCCTCCATTTTCGCAGGTCGCTTGGGGAATAAATCATGACCCGGTCCCCCACCGTTAAATTCATGTTGCGGGCAAATTCGGTCCCGATCAGCAACCCCCGCCCTTTAACTTCAAAACTCCCTTCCACGATGCTCTGCGGCAAAATGCTGATGTTGGTCTCCAGCCGGGGCGTGAGGCCTCGCACCCAGGGGGCGCCGACTTGCGATTGCCCGCTTGCCGGCTCGGTCTCCACCAGCACCTGCTCCATGACATAGGGCGCAACCGCTTTGACCTGCCGGTTCGATACCACCACTCCCAGAACCCGCGCGTAATCCTTCATGCTCCGGTTCCGCTCGAATACTTTGAGATGCGGGTTGAAGCCGAGGATTTTTTCCCTTAACTGCTGGTCGAACCCGCTCATGACGCTGATGACAATAATCAGCACCGCAACTCCCAGCGTGACGCCCAGTACGGAAATCAAGGTGATGACCGAAACGAACGTCCTCTTGGGCCGCAGATACCTCAACGCCAGCAGCAGTTCAAAGGGCAACCGGGACATGCGCCGCAAGCTAATCGTCCCCATGCCCGGCGTCAACGAATGAGTCAGCCGTGGCGCTGGCGCTCTGGCGGCACTGCCGCAAGTCCCGGGCTTGCTTGCCGGTCACTTTGCTTGACATCCGTCGCCCTCATCCACACTCTCAAAACTAAGCTCGACATGAACAAACCACCACCTTTGACTCTGAATGTGCTCACCGGCGCTTTTCCTTTTTCATGCCGCTTCGCACTATGAACTGCCTAACCCTCTTCGCTCGCTGTTTCGTCGTTTCGCTTGTCTTCCTTGCCTCCTTGCCCTCGACCACATGGGGGGCGGAAACCAGTCCCCCCGTGCTGCCTCCGTCAAAAGTCGAGGAAACAAACTCGCAGGACATGCTGCGTTCTTTCCTCCAGATCCAGGAACAGCTTCATGCCGCCCGGCTCGCCATCGAGCGCAATCGTGAAGAGGCCAATGCCGCTGCCGCGCGAAATGCTGAGACCTTTGCCGTTCGCTTGCAAACCATCGACCAATCGCTCGCCTCTCAGCGCGCTAGGGAACTCGAGGTGCTCCAAAGCTCCAATCGCGTGATGCTCCTCGTTGCCGGCTCCTTCGCCGCAATTGGCTTCCTGGCGATGTTACTCATGGCCTGGTTCCAGTGGCGGACGGTCGGCCGGCTGGCGGAAGTTTCAGCGTCATTGCCTGCCGCTCATGCGCTTGGCTTTGGACCCGCTATCGCTGCTCTCGGCCCCGGGGAGCCGCACTTGGTCTCCGTGCGGTCGGCGGAGCAATCGAATTTGAGGTTGCGGGGCGCCCTCGAGCGCCTCGAAAAACGTATCTTTGAACTCGAACACGCCGCCAGGCCCACTTTGAACGAACGCCTCTCGGCCGGAACCGAACCCGATGTCGTCGTGCCGACCCAACCCAATGGCGAGGCAACTTCCCCCGTCCCGGAGGATTCCGCTGCTCCCACGGGCTCGGCCCGTATCACCGTGCTCCTGGGCAAGGGCCAGTCCCTGCTCAATCTTGACCAGACCGAAGCTGCCCTGGCATGTTTCGACGAGCTTCTGGCCATCGACGCCAGCCATCCGGAAGCGCTGGTGAAAAAAGGAGCCGCGCTCGAACGGTTACGGAAGTTGGACGAGGCGCTTGTATGCTACGATCGCGCGATCGCCGCTGATAACTCCTTGACCATTGCCTACCTTTATAAAGGCGGGTTGTGTAATCGCATGGAACGTTTTGACGAAGCCCTGCAATGTTACGAACAAGCCCTCCGTACCCAGGAAAAGCGGCGCGCCTGAACTCAGGCTCTAATTCAGATCCATTCTGCCTTTGACCGCCGCCATCTGCTTTTGCGTCACCTGTATTTTCGCCTTGATCAGTTCGCGGTTTTCCTCGCCTTTCCGCGCCAATTCCTTTTCAAGTTCGTTGATCCGCGCTTCGTATGCCTGCAAACGATCCTGCAGCGGTGCGTGAATCCTCTCCAGCCGCTCCTCCAATTCACTCATCTCCGCTGCCGCCTTTTGTTGCGTGTCGGCGAGCTCCTTCCGTTGCGAGTAAAGTCCCTGCACCAGCCTCTGCTTCGCAAACGCCGTGAGGTCCGACGCTATTTTTTCGCGGAGCGCTTCCGCCCCCGGCTCGCTCAAAGCGCTGGCGGCGAGCGCGCGCAAGGTGTTGCCCGGATCGGTTTCGGTTCCCGGCGGCAGGCTGAGCATAGACGCGGGCATAAGTGCTCGCGGCGCTGCCAGCACGCTGCGTTGGAAACTGACCACCAGCCACCCCAACAAAATGGCGATGCTGACCAGCGCGCCGGCGATCCACCAGCTCGCCGCGCCCCAACTGTTATCTCGCGCGTGAGCGGATGCGTCAGTTTGCCCGGCGCTCGGGGTTGGCTGGACTGGCGTGGCGGTCCTCCCGGCGGTGGCGGAGCCGGGTGGCTCCTTCAGGCGGGCGCTATCAGTTCCAACCGGCGTGCTCGCGTCGTCCAAAACCTCCAACTGATTCGTGTTGTCGAGCACAACCTCTGGCTTGCCATGGAATAAATTAATCTTGCCGCTGATTAAGACTGTCCGGCCCCTCAATTTCCCCAAATCGCCGAATTGGTTTGTCTTCTCCGCAAAGATCACACCGCGAAACGGCGTGTTGGGATATAGCTTGTCCAGGTTAAGGAAAGTAACGGCTGGCCTGTAGGCGACCTCTGCGACTTTGCCGACGATGGCATTGGTCTCGCCAATGAGTTGGCTGGCCTCGGACGTCAAGTGGCCGGTCGCGGTAAAGTTCGAAGTTGTCGGTTGGGAAAGACCCGTAAGCGAAATGAGAACGGCGGAAGCCAGCGCGGCAAAAACCCGGTTCACCCCAAGGTTCACCATAGAAACGATTTCTGTTCCCCCAGAAGTTGGTTGCCCTCCCATAACGTCGCCCGCCACGCCGTCACCTCGCCGAAGTTCTTGTAATCATTGCCGCTGAGCGTGAAATCCGTCCAATGGCTGAACCATCCGCCCGGGGAGCCCGCGCTTTCGAGCACGAGTTGCTTCGGCTGGTTTCCTTGCATGATGCCCTTCAATTCGATCCGGATCTTGATCGGCCCCGCCACGGTTCCCTTGGTCTTCCATTGTACGTAAAACCGGAGTCCGGATCGTTGCTCCGGGTGCCGCCGCAGCGTCACCTGGTAGGCATCGCGGTCGTAGAGCGTGGGATAAGTCATGTTGCGCCCTTTGAGGTCCAGGTACTCGGGAAGCACCTTGATCACTCGTCCCGTTGCTGCCTGTGCCGTCAGCGTTGCCGCAAGACAGCAAACCAATAGCAACCACATTAATGCTCCGCGCACGAATGATAAATAACCGCCTGTCACCGTAAATTCAATACTGATCTCTTCACCTTGCAAACAAAATCTTGCCGCGTCCAGCTTGGACCCCCTTTGCGTTAAATTCCTGTTCGAGGTTTGTTTCCCTCCTGTGAAAAATCCGTGTTTATGCGAGGCCGACGCTCGGCCTGTGTTTACTCCGTGGCTGGAATTCCGTTTTCGCCCCCTATTTTTTCGTTCCTGAATCCGTGGCCTGCTTTTCTTCTAGCGTTCTTTGCGCCTTTGCGTCTTAGCGTTAAATTCCGACCCCGGAAATCCGTGCCATCTGTGCAATCTGTGGCTAAATCCCTTCCGCAATCCGTGGCGTTTCTTCTAGCGCCTTTGCGCCTCTTGGCATGTCCAGCTTGAACTTGGCGGGCGAGAAGGGTTTTGAGAAGCAAATCCCCTTCGGAGCCTCCCTTATCCGCGCTTGCCAATGAACCTTTTCAGGCGCGTCATGGCTTCCTTGATGTTCTCCATGCTCGTGGCATAAGCGCAACGGACAAAGCCTTCGCCACAGGCGCCGAACGCGCTTCCGGGAACGACCGCCACTTTTTCCTCGCGCAGCAACTGTAAGGCGAAGTCGCGGGAAGTAAGTCCAAACTTTGCCACGTTCGGAAACGCATAAAAGGCTCCCAGCGGCCGGGAACACTCCAAGCCCATCTCCGCGAAGGCGCCGGCAACGTAATTCCGTCGTCGTCGGTACTCATCCACCATCTGGCCGATGTCGGATTGTGGGCGGGCCAGCGCTTCAATCGCCGCCTTCTGGCTCAGGGATGAAGCGCAAAGCATCGTATATTGATGAATCTTCATCATCGCCTCGATGAGTTCGGCCGGACCGCAGGCGTATCCGAGGCGGAAACCCGTCATTGCCCACGCTTTCGAAAAACCATGGAGAAAAACCGTGCGCTTTCGTAGCCCCGGCAGGCTAACGATGCTTGTATGAGGCGTGTCGTAAGTTAATTCCCCGTAGATTTCGTCGGTGATGACGATCAGGTCACGCTCGCAGGCGAAGGCGGCGATGTCTTCCAAATCTTCCCGGCTCATGACAGCGCCGCTCGGGTTGTTCGGGAAATTCAGCATCAGCACCTTCGTGCGTGGAGTCACTTTCGCCTCCAGCATTGCCCGTGTGAGGCGGAACCCGTTCTCAGCGCGAGTTTCGACGGTCAATGGGACACCGTGGGCGAACAGGATCGTGGGCCGGTAGGACACATAGCACGGTTCATGGTAGAGCACCTCGTCGCCCGGGTTGAGCAGCGCCCGCAGCGCCAGGTCCAGCGCTTCGCTCACGCCCACCGTGATCAGCACTTCGTTGTCCGGGTTGTACTCCGCTCCAAAGGTATTGCCGACATATCCGGCGATCGCCCGGCGGAGTTCGATGTACCCAAGATTGCTCGTGTAATGTGTCGCGCCGCGTTCTAGGGCGAAAACGGTGGACTCGCGCACATGCCAGGGAGTGTCGAAGTCCGGCTCGCCGATGCCGAGGCTGATCACATCCTTCATCGTCGTGACGATGTCGAAAAAATCGCGGATCCCGGAGCGCGGGATGTCGCGCACGGTCGCGTTGAGCCGGTTACGGAGAGACGGTGAGTCGCTCATCGGAAGTCTCCTGCTGCATCAATACTCCAAAACGCTTGTACGTCTTGAGCATAAAATGGGTGGAGGTTGAAAGCACGCCTGCAAGGGGCGAAAGCCGCTCGCTGACAAATCCTGCCACTTCGCGGAGGGTGCGCCCCTCCACAAACAGCAGCAGATCGTACGTCCCGCTCATGAGATACAAAGAACGCACCTCCGGAAACCGGCTGATCCGCTCCGCGATGACGTCGAAACCGCCTTCGCGCTGCGGGGTCACCTTCACCTCGATGACGGCGGTGACTTTCTCCAAATCAAGCCGGTCTTCATTCAATATCGCCTGATATCCCCTGATGACGCCTTTTTTTTCATAATCAGCAATCCGTTGCCCCACTTCCGCCGCAGGCAGATTCAGCATCCGGGCGATGTTCTCGCGCGATTCCAGCGCGTTCAGTTGCAAGATTTTCAACAGTTCATCCATAGCTCACCTTAAGGCAATGTGTGACCGCAACATATCGGCCAGGGCTGCGGCGGGTCGAGCAAAATCAGCCTCTGGTCCACCAATGCTATGCTTCGCCGATGTCCGAATCTCCCGTCCTGTTCTTGGCCCGAAACCATGACGGGCAAGCGGGTAGGCGGGATATGATACAGATTCCGCCTCCGCGCTGGGTTTTGGCGGCTAGAAGTCATCTCATAAATAGCAGCAGATGGCGCGGTCAGAGATTTGGGCCGGCGGCACCACAAATCGCGACAGCGATCGTCTTCTTTTGGGCGACTGACTCGTGGCGGGCTTGGGAAGCCAACGCGTGAGGCAGCGCGCATCCCCTCTGCGGGCTGACTGCTATGCGCGAAGTGCACGTCCTTTCTGGGCGCCTAACTTGCAGGGCTTGGGAAGCCAAAGCGACGAACAACAACGCGGTCGGCCCAAAGATCGGCCGCTCCGTTCGCCTTCCATCTTCCCATTTTAAGCCGGGATGTAATGCATGTTTCTCTTCGCAACGCCGCTGCGGATATTTGTGAGATGGCTTCTAGGCTCGCGGATGATATTTCCGGTGCACTTCACGCAGCCGGCTGCCGGCCACATGGGTATAAACTTCGGTCGTGCTGATATTGGCGTGGCCAAGTAGTTCTTGGATGACGCGCAGGTCGGCGCCGTGTTCGAGCAGGTGGGTGGCGAAGCTGTGCCGAAGCATGTGGGGAGTGACGTTGCGGGAAATGCCCGCGTGGCGGGCGCGCTGCTTGATGTGCAGCCACAGTGTTACCGGGTGGAAAGGTTTCCCGCGTTTGGTGAGGAAGACGGTGGCCGGCGACTTCGGGTTCACCAGCTTCGGCCGGCCGGTCGAGAGATAGCGTTCCATCGCTGCTGCAGCTTTGCGGCCCAGGGGCACCACGCGTTCTTTGTTGCCTTTGCCAATGACATTGATGAAGCCGGCTTCGAGATGCAGCTGTTCCAGGCGCACGTTGCGTAGTTCGGCTAGGCGCAAGCCCGAGGCATAAGCCAGTTCCAGCGCCGCCTGGTCGCAAAGGCTGCGGGGTGTTTCGGGTGTCTCCGGCGTGAGCAGTTTTTCGATCTCCCGGTCGGTGAGCGATTTTGGCAGGCGCTTCCAGCGGCGCGGCAGGGACAGGTTCTCCGCGATGTTCGTTGGCAGTAGCCTTTCGCTCTCCGCAAAGCGGTAGAACGCGCGCAAAGCGGCGATCTCCAGATAAACACTCTCCCCGCTAAGCCGGCGCGGCGAATCTTTGGGCTGATTGGCCAGGGCCCGGGCACGCTCGGCTTGCAGGAAGGACATCAAATGGCTCAGCTCCACCGATTTCCAGGCCGAGAGGCCTTGCTTTTCCGCCCACGCGATGAACTTGTTCAATAGAGCCGCATAGGTTCGTTGTGTGTGCTCCGCTTGGCCGCGCTCATGGCGGATGTATTGGAGAAAGTCCTCAACGAGTTGGTTCATCGGAGCATCTTGCCGCTTAATCGGTCGCCAGTTTCCTTCGCCATTCATTGGAGTATGAGATTTGAACGGCTGTCTTCAAAGTTTAAATCGCCGGTTGATGTGATCCAAACGTCATGGCCGGGGGAACTGAGGATCTCGGAAGCGCGGAACGGATCTCCACCGGACACTCGACAGAGGTTGCAATGGTTTGGTAGCGTTTCCGCGTGAATTTCCTTGTCACCGGCGGCGCGGGCTTCATTGGCTCGCACGTGTGCGAGAGGCTGCTCCGTTGCGGACACGCGGTTTGGGCCCTCGACAACCTGGACAATTTCTACGACCCGCAACTCAAGCGGCGCAACCTTCGCGAGGTTCAGTGCTTGGGAAAACCTTTTGAATTCGTGCAGGGCGATCTGAATGACCGCAAGCTGCTCGGGGAGTTGATGGGCCGGGTCAGGTTTGACCAGGTTGTTCACCTCGCGGCGCGGGCGGGTGTCCAGCCGAGCCTCGCCGAGCCGGCCGATTGTGTGCGGGTGAATGTGGAGGGAACGGTCAATCTTCTGGAGGCGGCGCGGCTCAACGGTGCGGGCAAAATCATCATGGCTTCTTCCTCCTCGGTCTACGGGGTGAATTCCAAGGTCCCTTTTTCCGAAGGGGACCCGATTTTTTCCGCAATTTCGCCTTATGCCGCGAGCAAGCTGGCCTGCGAAGCCCTTGGTCATGTTTACCACCACGTTTACGGTCTGGATATCGTTGTGCTGCGGTTCTTCACGGTTTATGGCGCGCGCCAGCGGCCGGACCTTGCGATCCATAAGTTCGCGGCGCTGATCCATGCCGGCCTGCCCATTCCTGTCTTTGGCGACGGATCGACGGCGCGGGATTACACGCACATCGACGACATCCTCGATGGCATAATGGCTTGCACGGAGAAGAAATTTGGTTATGAAATCTTCAACCTTGGCGAATCGCAGGCTGTGAAACTTAACCGTCTCATCGAGTTGCTGGAAGCTGCGCTGGGTAAGAAAGCCCGTATCAATTGGCAGCCGTTGCAGCCGGGCGACGTCCCGCTGACCTGCGCCGATATCTCCAAGGCGCGGGCAAATCTTGGGTACAACCCGCGCGTCAAAATCGAGCAGGGCATTCCCCGGTTCGTGGATTGGTTTAATCGAGTCGCGCCCTAGAACAATATGAACATTGCTCCCAAATTCAAACGGCCGGCGTTCGACGAGGCGTTGAGCGCATGGAAAACGTTTCTTGGCCGGCAAGGGTTGCCCACCGGGTTGATCTGGCTTTTTGACGAGAATCTTTGTTTCGAAAAAGACTCAGCCGGCTCTGCCAGTGTTCAGCCGGGGTTTCAGCTCAAGTTCACGCCGCCCCCGCCCGGCGCGGAGCAAATCGCCTATGACTATTTCTCGGGCTTTGACAGCCGGTTGGTCTTCTATCGCCTCGGCTCCTTTCAAGATAGGTCAGTCTGTTGCCTGCTCTGCGACGATTGGTTCGAGGCCAGGCGCGAGGCGGATGGTTTCATCCGGCGCGATGACTGGCTAATCTCATTCCGGCCGGGAGCCCGGGAGGAGATCCGGGAGATTACAGACGCGGAACGATGGAAACGGCGCATCCTGAAAAACCGCTCGCTGCATGACCTCGACTTTTGCATGACGCTCAGAACCGTCCACGAAATTCTGGCCCATGGACGCGCGCTTTCAACCTATGAGCGGTATGCGTTGAAGCTTTTCCATGTCTGGTGGCGGCTCCTCGGGAAGGGGTGATCACGCCGTCGGTTCGCAGGTCTCGAAGAAGGAGAGACAAATGGAAAAGTCCGCAAGTCCGCGCTGGCTATGGGAATGGACTTAGTCAAGAGGAAGGGCGCAACGCACTTCACCGGGTATGGCTGGAAGCCCTTGGTGGTGGAGTTCATCGCATTTTGCCGCCAGGGGGTCATTCAAAGATTCATTGAGCGCCTGATAAGGGTTGTTAGAGGTGACCGCGCGCACTTGTCGAACGTGATGATGGTCATTGAATTGCCCGAAGCATCAAATCGGCAGTCATGCCGGTGCCGTTACAGAGACGGCGGCTCACATCGGCTTGTCGGCATTGTCCTGAAGTTATATTATATGGGGGAAAGTCTGGCTGAATCGTTAACGATTGCTTTTTGGTGCAAGTCATATGGGAAATGTCCCTTAATAACAGGAGAACAAAGTTATGCAAAAGTGGTTTATACTAGTAACAATTTGCAGTCTGTTTATGGCAGGCACCGTCAGCCGGGCGGACCTTCTGGAACCGCCGGGCCCTCACCGTAAGATATTGCCGCCGCCAGACGCCGATCTGCCGCAAGAAGTGGCGCTCAATGGCAAACTCTCTTGGGAACTCCAGAAGCTGCCCGATGGCACGGAAAAGAAGGGGCGGCTTCTGTTGACGGAGGATAACGGTGAGATAGTCGCCCTGGGAATGGCGGGTCAAATCAAGGCGGCCAAACCCAACGAAACGATTGATCCGGATAAATACATCGGGAAGCGGGTCAAAGTGACGGTTTTGGCCCGGTGGAGCCATCCGGGCACACCGGTAATCTCGGTTGAGAAAATCATCAGTATTAAGGAAGCCAAAAAACCAGCCGGGTCATGAGTGCTGCCGTGGACGGCTCCTTGTTGTCGCTGCGACGAATCAGTGCCAACTTGGCGGTATACGGCCTCGCCCATGCATTGGTGGACGCAATCTCCGCCGGCATGCTGTTCACGCTCTGGCATCTAAAGGTTCTGAGCGTGACGGAAACCGGATTTTGCTTTCTGTTCTACAACCTGCTCGCCTTTGGGACGCAGCCGGTTCTTGGCCTCGTAATGGATCGGATGCAACGATCGCGCGGTGGCGCCATGGCCGGGTGTTTGCTCATGGTGTTGGCCACGATCGGGTTTACGCAACGACCGCTCCTCAGCATTGTCCTGGTCGGTTTGGGCAACGCCTTGTTTCACCTGGGCGCAGGTAGCATTTGCCTGAACCTGACAGCGGGCCGCGCGGCTGCGTCGGGGATTTTCGTGGCTCCCGGAGCGGCTGGTTTATTTCTGGGAACTTACTTGGGGCAAAACGGAACATTTGAAAGTTGGCCGTTCATCCTGTTGTTGGCGATTCTCTGCGGCGTCATGCTGGTCCTGCCGACACCCTTGATTGACTACCGTCGCGAACAAGCGCCGGGCCCTTCGCGCTGGTTTCTGACGGTGTTGTTGTTGCTGTTAGTTTGCATCGGAATGCGTTCCATGGTGGGGACAGGCATGGAGTTTCCCTGGAAATCGGCAATGGCCTTGTCCGTTGCCCTGATGGTTTTTGTTGTGTTAGGCAAAGGACTGGGCGGGGTCCTGGCGGACCGGCTTGGCTGGGGCCGGGTGGCTGTCGGCGCGCTGGCAGTGGCGGCTCCACTGCTGGCCTTCGGGGCTGGTGCGCCAACTGCCGCCATTGCCGGCATGTTTCTCTTCAACCTCCCTATGCCGGTCACACTCGTGGCCACGGCCAATCTACTGCCCGGCCGGCCCGCGTTTGCTTTTGGCCTGACCTGCCTGGCGCTGGAAGCGGGGACGTGGCCCATAATGCTGCCACCCGGGAGCAATCGCGAATTCAGCAATGAATGGATCGTGTTTGCGATCGTCTTTGCTTCGGCCGTCATCCTCTATCTCGGCTTGCAGATGGCGTTTCGGCGCCTGCCCCTTCGCTTTGCCCGGGTACATCCATGAAAACCGCCAGCCACAGCAAACGCGGGCGATTGTTGCTCCTCGGAGTTTTTGGGCTTGTCCAAACATGCCGCGCTGACAGTCTGGTTCCCGGCGATCCCCGGGAACTGGTCCCCTTGGGCATTATCGGGATCGTCTGGTTGGTCCTGCTGGCGGCCAGCCTGATCGGTCTGCACCTGATCCGCCGTTCCCATGGCTTGCTACCTCCTCCATAGTTACCTGCCGGCATTCTGCAGCACGATCGCCATCGAACTCGGTGTAGCCTTGTTGCTGGGGTACTGGGATCGGCGATCATTGCTGGCGGTATTCCTGGTCAACGTGGTGACGCATCCCACCATACACTTTCTCCTGCTGGGGATTTTCTATTTCAGGCTCATGCCGATCCATCTGCCGCTCTTACTCGCCATCGAACTCGCCGTGTTCCTGACGGAAGGATTCCTCCTGGCTTACGCTCTCCGACTGCGGCTGGCCCGGGCCGGCTTCCTGTCATTTGCCATGAATGCCAGCTCTTATCTCATCGGTCTGCTGCTGCTCAATTGAACCGCCAGCCGGTTAGCCCCGTTCAATAACCAGGCATACCGGCCATTCAGCAAGTGTTTGATGAATTACAGATGCGCGAAAGATACGTGCCCATGTCATCAGGCGGTTGAAACCAAAATGGACCGGGGAGAAACCTCGCTGCAGGCACAACGCCCTTATTTTACAGGTATTTTCTGAGTGTTTCGGTGTTCTTTTTCGGGCAGCACCGGGAAAGTAGTATAAGTCCCATTAGGAGATGGTTCTGACATCAGATGCCTGTTCCTTTCTCTTCGGCGCTCGACACTGGCTGGTTCAATTCGTAGGCTTTGCCCCCATTCCAATCGTTGGAGTCGGCATGACCAGGACCGAGAAACTGTTAAGCGAGCTGATCGCATTGCCCAGCGTCAACCCGGCGTTCCTGCCGGGAGGAGACCCGTTTTCCGGTGAGCAAAAAGTGGCGGAATTCCTGGCGGCGACGGCTGCGCAAGCCGGCCTGACGGTGGAATTTCAACGCGTGTCACCCGGCCGTTCCAATTTGCTGGCCCGTCTCGCGCCTGCAGGAAAATTGCGAAGCCGGGTTCTGCTCGCGCCCCACCTTGACACCGTGGTTGCGGATAAGCGCCAGTTCGTTCCGCGGATAACGAAGGGAAGGATGTATGGTCGGGGGGCGTGTGACACGAAAGGCTCAGTGGCCGCCATGTTCATTGCGCTATGCGAACTGGCCCGGGGCAAAAGGCGACCCCGGAAGACGGAAATCGTTTTCGCGGGTTTGGTGGACGAAGAAAACGGCCAGGCCGGTGCGCGCGCGCTAGTTGCGGGTGGGCTTCGCGGGGACCTGGCCATCGTGGGCGAACCCACGCGCCTGCGAGTCGTCACCGCCCACAAAGGGAGCCTGTGGCTGCGGTTGGAAACCAGGGGCAAGTCCGCGCATGCCGCCCGACCGGAGCTGGGAAGCAACGCTGTTTATGCTATGGCGAAGATCGTTGATCTGTTCCAGGGCGAATACGCGGAGAAATTGCGCCAGCGGCAGCATCCTTTGCTCGGGTCGCCGACGGTAAACGTTGGTACCATTTCCGGCGGTACGCAGGTGAATATCGTGCCGGACTACTGCCGGGTTCTGGTGGACCGGCGCACGCTTCCGGGTGAGACCGAAGCCGGCGTAATCCGGGAAGTCAGAACGCTGCTGCGCAATAAACATCTGAAAGCCACGCTGGCGACGGACCAGCCTGCTCCCTGCTTGCCGCTCGAGACCAAACCCGGGCTGCCACTGGTGGCGCAATTCCTGAGTTGTGTCGGCCAAATCAGGCCGGCGGGGGCGGATTACTTCTGCGACGCGTCGGTGCTGGCGCAGGGGGGGATTCCCAGCGTCGTATTTGGTCCGGGCGACATCGCTCAGGCGCATACAGCGGATGAATGGATTTCCCTGGACTCGCTGGAGCGGGGCAAAAACCTATTGCTCGACTTTTTCAGATCGCTCCCTTGAATTAAAATAATCTTCATTCTATCCAAACCCTATGCCTGTTGACGAAGTTACAAAACCGCCGATGACAGCCGCTACCCATCGCGCCGCATTTTTCCGCCAGAGCGGCTGGCTGATGATTGCCAGCATCTCCGGCGGTTTGTTCATGTGGGTGGTGCATTTTTTGGCAAAAGCCATCCCGGCACGGGAATATGGCCTGTTCGGAACGCTGCTGGCGGTGGCGATGTGCATCCCGACCATGCCTTTGCAGATGGTAATGACCCAGCAGACCGCCAGGGCGTTGGCTACCAACCGGGAAGGCGAACTCGCCGGCATGATCCGGTCAATCTGGCTTGGGGTTTCCTTCCTATGGCTTACCGGCGCAGTTGTGGTCCTGGTTTTTCAAGGTGTGATTTTGCAACGCTGGGAGATCAGTAACCCGATGGCGCTGTGGATCACGTTGTTGGTGGTGCTGTTTTCGTTGTGGGCGCCGTTATTCCAGGGAGTGTTGCAGGGTGCGCAGAACTTCTTTTGGCTGGGCTGGAGCATGATGCTCAATGGCGTTGGCCGGATTTTCGTGGCCGCCTGCTTTGTCCTGCTGTTGGGGGCTTATTCAACGGGCATGATGACCGGTGTGCTGCTTGGCCTGGTGGTTGCCGCGGTAATTGCCATCTGGCAGACGCGGTCGTTGTGGCTCGCCCCCCCAAAGTCCTTTGACTGGTCCAGTCTGCTCCGCCAGGTGGTTCCCTTGATGCTTGGGTTCGGCGCTTTTCAATTCCTGTTCACTGCGGATACGATGTTCGTAAGGGCCTACTTCACTGCGGATGAAACCGGGTTTTATGTGAGTGCCGGAACCATGTCCCGCGCTCTCATGTGGTTGGTTGGCCCCCTCGCTGCGGTGATGTTTCCGCGCATTGTTCACAGTGCGGCAAAAGCGGAGAAGACCGACTTGATGGGGTTGGTGTTGGGCGGGACCGCCATAATGGCCATTGGCGGGGCGGTGGTTTTGTCCCTGCTGGGTCCCTGGGTCGTCAGGCTCGTGTATAATCAGAGTTACGTCCAGGTTGCTGCCGCGGTGCTGCCCTGGTACGCGGGAGCAATGATACCGCTGGCTCTTGCCAATGTCCTCATTAACAACCTGCTTGCCCGTTCCTCATTTAAAATTGTGCCGGTGCTCTGCGTGCTGGCGGTCGCCTATGCTTTCGCCCTGACGCATTTTCACGGCACTCTCGTGATGGTGCTCAAAACAATGGGTGTGTTTAACCTGATTCTGCTGGCAACCTGCGCCTTGTTTACCTGGGGTGGAAAAACAAAAGCCGCCGAACAGCCCGGCGCTTAGCGCGGGCCGGCCAGCTTCCGTTTTCCACTGTTTACCGTCCGGCTCTGTGCGGCGGCCCCGGTCGCGGGGGCGGCGCGCTCAGTTTCTTGTAAACCCAGGCCTCCAGGGGGCGTAAGGGGCGGAGCCATTTGTAAAATGGCGAATAAATCAGTCGAACCCGGACCGCGGAAAGAAACATCACCAGTGAAGTGCCGAACAACGTAACCTTCGAACCGATTTTGTCCGTCCATTCCGTCGGCACCTCGAGGATGTGGTAGCCGGCATGTTTGAGGGAGTAGAGGAGGTTGATGTCAAATGCCATGTCTGCGATGCGCAGGCTGGAATGGATTTTTTCCACTGCCTGCCGCCGGATGATCTTGGCACCGCATTGCGTGTCGCGAATGTTCATGCGAAAGAGCAGTTGCACGATGCGATGAAAAACACGGCTGGCAAACTGGCGCCGGTTCGTCTGCTCGACGTGCAGCACTGATTCGGGCAGCCAGCGCGAGCCAATGACACAGTCTGCCTTGTCCATGTGCCGCACCAGGTCCAGGAAGGCCCGGGGCGGGGTGGCCCCGTCCGCGTCCACGTAGCCGATCAAGTCCGCTAGCGGGGCCAGTTTCAGCCCTTCAATCAGGGCTCCGCCTTTGCCGATTGCCCCCGGAAATTCCAGGGCGCTCACAAAGGGATATTCGGATGCCACACGCCGCACGACGCCAATAGTGTCATCCGTGCAGCCGTTAAGGACCACCACCAATTGGAACTTGCCCCGGTACTGTGCTTTAAAATGACTGGCGTAGTCACGCAGCACGGGTCCAATGCGGCCTTCTTCGTTATAGGCGGGGATCAGGAGTAGCAAGCTGGGCTCAGTCACTCTTATCAAATATCAAAGGCCGGGGAAAAAGCAACTGGCACGGGAAACATTGCCGGTCTGCTTGCCGGCGAGTCTCCAGTTGCTTGATGTTGAATTCCCCATGCCCGCTTCATCATCGACGAACGGCAGCTTGCTCATGAATTTCTCTTCGGCCGGCCCGGTCCCTTGATCCTTTTCTTTGCCCATTTTTGTGCCTCGGCAGGTGTTTCCAACTCATCCTGAAGCTGTTTTTCGCGGATTTCCGCAAGCAGCGCGCCTATGGCCGGGCCGGGTTTCATGCCCAGCGCGATCAGGGCATTCCCGCTGAGCAACGGCGGCCGAATCATTGGCTGGCGCTCCAGTTCTTTGGCTTGCTCAAGGAGAAAGTGATGCACTTCTAGGTCGCCATGAGAACCCAGGCAGTCGAGACGGTGCAGTTCAAGTTCAAGCTCGAAGGTCGGGCGCATCAGTAAGCGGCGCAAAGTCGATTTGCGCATCTTCGGCGCATCCTTGAACTGCATGTGATAGCGCACGGCGTTGGCAATGTCTTCAATTTGCCTTCTCGGAAAGCGCAACCGTTCCAAAATGCTTTTCGCCATGTCCGCCCCGGTTTTTTCGTGGGCGTAGAAATGAATTGCGCCGGTTGCCGGGTCGCGTGAAGCCGTGACCGGCTTCGCAACATCATGCAGCAACACTGCCCAGGGCAGGGAACTGGACGCTCGCGGCGGCAGGTGTTTCAACATGAGCAGCAGATGTTCGAAAACGCTGCCTTCGGGATGATAGTCGGGTGATTGCTCGCAGCGGACAGTGGCCTCGATCTCCGGCAATACTTTCGTCAGCAAACCGCTTTCATGCAGCAGGACGAGCCCCGGCGCCGCGTGTGGCGGACGCAATAACTTGACCAATTCGTCGCGGACGCGCTCGGCGCTGATCGTGCCGATCTTCGGCGCGTTTGCCCTCAAGGCGGCAAAAGTGTCGGCTTCGATTTCAAAACCGAGTTGCGCGGCAAAACGGATCGCGCGCAGCAGGCGCAAATGGTCCTCGGCGAACCGTTCCGCCGGTGAGCCGATCGTGCGGATGGTTTTGGCGAGGAGATCGGAACGGCCGCCGACCCAATCGTGGAGCTTTTTCGATGCGGGATCGTAAAATAAGCCATTGACTGTGAAATCGCGACGGCGCGCATCGGCCATCGCATCGCCGAACGTAACCTGTTCCGGGTGCCGCCCGTCTTGGTAGTCGGCTTCCGCGCGGAAAGTCGCAACTTGGAACTGGTGGGCGTTTTCGAGCACAACCATGACGCCAAATTTGCGTCCTACAGGAATGGTGCGTTTGAAGAGCTTCTCGATTTGCTCCGGCAGGGCGCTGGTTGCGATATCGTAATCTTCAGGCTCCCGGCCAAGCAGGAAATCACGTACGCAACCACCGACCCAAAACGCCGAAAATCCGGCGCGTTGAAGCCTTCGGACGATCTCGGTGGCGGCCGATCGAAGACGCTTGGCGCGATGCGTAATCATGTTGCCTGCCGGCCGTGGTTTAACTTTAGTCCGCCCCCCAGATTCGCTTCACATGGTCGGCGCCTCGCTTTGCCTCCTCGACGGTCAGCGTCGGGGCGAACTCAAACACCTTGATATGCTTCGGTGTGACAAGCGGTTTGAGCAGGGCGAAATCGATGCCGCCGGAACCGGGGGAGCAGTGGTCGCGTCCCGGGAATTGCACGTCGTGGACATGAAAGCCAAAGAGAAAATCCCGAAGCGATTCCAGGAAAGTCGCATGATGAATGAAGCCAAGGTTTTCCTTGATCTGCGCATGGCCGGTGTCGTGCCAATAGACCATGCTCGGGCTGGCAAGTTCTCGGAACAAGAGCCGGAAATCGTCTTCGAGCGGCAGTTCCTCAAGGGCCTGGCGGTTTTCTATCCCTAGTTTGATGCCGCGCGACTCGGCTTCCGGCAGCAGCTTCTTTAACAAGTCCTTTGTCCGTTCGAAGAAGGGTCCCTTCCGGGCCTCGCGGCTTTTGGCCAGGTCCGCGCAAAGGCTTTGGTATTTCTTCGTTTTTGCCTCCCCGCGCCCCGCCATTTCCAGCAGCTTGTCGGTGTAATCTTTCATGTCGATGCTGCCGAGATGCAGCACGACCACCGGGGCGCGAACGCGGGCGGCGAATTCGATCGTCTTGCGGGTATGGCGTTCTGCGAGCTCTCGTTCCCGTGGTTTCTCGGCGGAAAATTGATGGAGGTTCGGTGCGGGGGTGGAAACGCCCATGGGGAGCGGGCAGAAGTTGTGAAGGCTGGATATCCTGATTTCGCCGGCGTCAACCGCTTCGAGAATGCCGGGCAGCAGGCTGACGCGGGTGCCGTGGCTCAACTCGGCGTATTCAAAGCCCAATCCGCGGATCTCAAGCAGCATGGCGCGCCCATCCGTGTGGCGATGGGTGTTCCAACAGGTGGACAAGGAATACATAAAACCCCGGATTAAGCGTCAGGGAAATGGAGTCGAGTGTCGGGAATCACGGATCACATGGTTCGCAAGGAACAAATGAAAACAGGACGCTGGGGCACAGGTGCCGCTCATTCAGCCCGTGTAACTGATTTGCCTCGGCCTAAAAATAGACCGGGCGCGGTCATGAACCGCGCCCGGCCGCAAATTGCCGCGCTTATAGGTCTGCGTAGCGCGCGGTGAGCATGGCGGAGAAACGGGCGGCCTTCTCCTTTCGGCGGCGTCGCTCGCTCGGCTTCTCAAAATGCCGATGATTGCGCACGGTCTTTAACGTGCCTTCGCGATCGATTTTCTTCTTCAATCGCCGCAGCGCCTTCTCAACAGATTCGCCTTTCTTAAGTTTAATTTCGGTCAAAACTCTTCACTTCCTCTCCAGAGACCTTGGGACGCGCGCGGCCATCATGGCCGGCGCTCCTCTTTGGTCGGCCGGAAAGCATATTTTGTCCCGGATGGTTGTCAACCCGCAAAATCATTGCTGCTTGCGTTTCTGCGGACTTTGGGCTCATTTTGAGGGATGGGATTGCCTAGCCAGCCAGTGACCCTGACCGCCGCACAGGTGGAAGAACTTAACCGCAAGCTGTCCACCATGCGGCACGATATCAATAACCACCTGTCTCTGATTATGGCCGCCGTGGAGTTGGCCCGCTTTAAACCGCAAATGGCTGAGCGTATGATGGCCACCCTTATTGAACAGCCTCCCAAAATTACCGAGACTATCAGTAAATTTTCCGCGGATTTCGAACATGCGCTTGGCATTACCCGGCACTAGAAGTCATGCTTTTCCTTGCAACGCCGCTGCAGGTATTTATGAGATGGCTTCTGGGGGAGTTCAAGCATAGGACCTGTGGCGGGTCGCGTTTTTGACTTTAAAAGCCTCAGTTAGGCATACTCTTCCCGATGGAACCAACCGAAGCGGATCTGATAGCCGCAGTTCTGAACGGCGATGCCTCAAGCTTCGAACCGTTGGTCCGGAAGTATTCCCCGCGCATTTTTTCAACTGTGCGTCGTTATTCACGGCGCGAAAGCGAGGTCGAGGACATCGCTCAGGAGATTTGGCTCAAGGCATTTCAAAAACTGAAAAGCTTTCGCTCTGAAGCGCCCTTCGAGCATTGGTTGATGCGCCTCGCGGTCCGGACCTGCTATGATTTCCTCCGGGGCCATCAGCGCAACCGGGAGAGCGCTTTTTCTGAGCTGACCGAGCCGGAAACTGACTGGCTGGAGCACTTTGTTGGCGGGACGGAGGCGGCTGGGGAAAGCGCGGACGCCGCGCGTCTGTTGGTTCAGCGAGTCCTCGAACAGCTCTCAGCGCCGGCGCGGCTGGTCATCACCCTGTTGGAAATTGAAGACCGCTCTGTGAAAGAAATCTCAGTCCTGACCGGTTGGTCCATGCCGCTGGTTAAGGTGCGCGCTTTTCGGGCGCGGGCTGAAATGCGGAGGATTTTGGCGCGAATTGCCAAAGACAAGTATCTGTAACCGCTCCGCGTTTATGACCGTCTGAATATTTGAAGGCTGTATGAATCTTGCCGAATTGGAACGGAAATTAATCGCTAGCGCCCGGGCCGCCGCCCCGGGCGAGAGCGTGCCTTATGCCTTTGAAAAGCGGATTCTGGCGCACATTGCCGCCCATCCCATCCCGGATAGTGTGGCCCTGTGGGCGCGCGCGCTTTGGTGTGCTGCCGCGCCGTGTGTGGCCGTTATGCTGCTGCTCGGTTCCTGGTCGTTCTTCGCTTCGGCCGGCAGCACATCCTCGGGCGATTTGTCCCAGCAATTTGAGAATATCGTGCTGGCTGCGGTGGACCAGGAACCCCCAACCGAAACTGTCGAGTGAATAGCTGGAAAGTCATCCTCGCAACCATGGTGATCTTTGGCGCCGGTGTCGTTACCGGTGGCTTATTGGTTCGATATTCCGAAGGTATTGGAAGTCGCCATCAGCCGCGCTTCGCTGTGGCTGGTCGTCCAGCCCAACCTCTCTCGGCTGGCGGGATGCGCTTGGAGTTTCTTCGTCGCTTGGAACGGGATTTAAGCCTGACCTCCGGCCAGCGCGAACGGATCGATGCGATCATGAAGGAGAGCCAGGAGCGTGTTAAAAAACTCATGGAACCCGTTAATCCGAAGATCCGTGAAGAAGTGCAGAGGACCAGGGAGGAATTTCGCGAAGTGCTGACCCCCGAACAGCGCGTTCGCTTTGATGAGCTGCTAAAGAAACAGCAAAAGCAGCAACAGCGTTCGCGGGACCAGCGTCAGCCCCCGCCCCCGTCCGATCAGCCATCCGAAGATGGACCGCCGGAATAAACGCTGCTCTGGACTGGCTCTTGGCGCAAACGCCATCCCCTCAGGCGCAACGCATTCCCAATTACCACCAAATCGGACAGGCCCATTGCCGCCGCGCACAGAATTGGGCTCATGAAGCCGAGGGCGGCAAGCGGGATGCCTGTGGCGTTGTAAAAAAAGGCCCAGAAGAGATTCTGTTTGATCGTTCGCAATGTTGCCCTCGCGAGCCCGAGACTTTCCGGCACCGCTTCAATTTCTGAATTTAGAAGGATGATATCCGCTGCTTCGCGCGCGATGTCGCTCGCGCGGCTCACGGCAATTCCCAGGTCCGCGCGCTCAAGCGCTGGCGCGTCGTTGATGCCATCCCCCACAAATGCGACGCGCTCGCCCTGCGCCTGCAGCTTCTGCACAAACGCGGCTTTTTCCTCGGGACGGACTTCGGCAAACACATTTTCAGCTTGGATGCCGGCCTCTCTGGCGATGCTCGCGGCCGTAAGCGGGTTGTCGCCCGTGACCAGGTAAATCTTCAAACCCTGTCGACGCAGTTGCTTGACGACCCTTGCCGCGCCCGGCTTCAGCGCGTCCTTGACCGCGAATAATCCGCGCAGCATTCCATCCTCGGCAAGGCCGATGATTGTTGCACCCTTGGCCGACCATTCCTCAACGAAAGCCTTGCTTTGCGACAGGTCCACGCCGGACTCGCGCAGCCACCGCAGCGATCCCAGCCGCGCCGTCACTGGCCATTCATCCGGATTTCCCCCTTCCGGGTCCGGGCGCCTGATCTCGCCCTGTACGCCCGCGCCTCGAACCTCCAGCCAGCCAGTGAGCGGAAATCCGTTCGTTGAAAGCTTTGCCAGTGCCTGGCTGATGGGATGCGCGGAATGCCGCGCGAGCGCCGCCGCCAATTGCCGGACGGGCGTCCCGCCTTTCTCCTGCTCCCATGCCTCCGCTACGGTGGGCTTGCTTGGTGTCAGGGTTCCCGTTTTGTCAAAAACCACTGCGCTGATTTTTCCGGCCTTCTCCAGCGCTATTCCGTCTCGAATCAAAATGCCGCGCTGTGCCGCGGCGTTTGAGCCGGCCATGATCGCCGTTGGCGTGGCCAAACCCATGGCGCAAGGACAGGCGATAATCAGCACCGCGGCGGCGATGATAAAAGCCGCTTCCAGTGGGTTGCCCGGTGGCTGGGCAGGCCAAAGAAATCGAGCGGCCACGGCATGAACCCGCCCGGCCGAATCCGGGGCCAATCCCCAGAAAAGCGCGGCCGCGAGAGCGATGGCGACGACAATAGGGACGAACACGTTGCTGACCCGGTCTCCAAGGCGCTGAATGTTTGCCCGGCTGGTTTGGGCGCGCCGCACTGCCGCGATAACATGCGCCAGAGAAGTTTCTTCCCCGATGGCGGTGACACGCATCAACAAACGCCCGCTCAAGTTAACCGTGCCTGCGTAGAGTTGGCTGCCGGTGGTCTTATCCACCGGCAAGGATTCGCCTGTAAGCATGGACTCGTTCACTGCCGAGTCGCCTTCGATAACCTGTCCGTCCGTCGGCACACGGTCGCCGGGGCGCAGGACCGCAAGGTCGTTTGGCAGTAACTCCGCTGCGGGCAGTTCAATTTCGCTGCCGTCGGGATTGCGGCGGAGCGCCAGGGCCGGGGCGAGGCTCAACAACTTGCGCAAAGCGCTCGAGGCGCGTGCGCTTACGCGGGACTCCATCCAATGCCCGATGCTGATGAGCGTAATGATCGCGGCGGCCTCCATGAAATAAAGGTGGCCTCCATGACCTCGGAACAGTGCCCACAGGCTATAGGCGAACGCTGTCGTTGAGCCCAACGCAACCAGCGTGTCCATGTTCGACTTGCCGGCTTTGATTTGGGCCCATGCGCCGCGGTAAAACCGGGCCCCTGCAAAAACCTGCACTACACCCGCCAATACGAATGAAACCCAGCGGTACCAATCCGCCATGCCAAACCCGAAGACCCATTCGCCCAGCATGAGCGGCACGGTGCCGAGCGCTCCGATCCATAGGTTGAGTTCCCAGCCCGCCGCCTTTTGCTCATCCTGGTTGTGCGCTTGGCGTTCTGCCGTCTTCGCGCCATATCCCTCCTTCTTTACCGCTTTGATAACCGCCGCCACATCCTGGCCGGCGTCGGCCTGCCAGCGCACGAATGCCCGGCTATTTTCCAGTTCCACCGTGGCGCTATGCACCCCGTCAACGCTCTGGATGGCATCAGTCACATGCCGCGCGCAATTCCCGCACGTCATGCCAGTCACCGACAGCTCAGTCACGCCTCCGCGTCCGTTCTGCTGCGGCGGCTTTGATTCGATGGTCCGTTCAGTTGACATCAATCAATGGTTTTGCCTTCAAGTTTACTGGAATTGAGGAAAGTGTCTAATCCGCTTGCGTCAGGATACGTCAAGAGTTGTGTGTAAAAGCAGGGAGCGGCTGAGGCAGCATGTACATCGCAGCATGTCACCAGGGCTGCCGGAACATGCGCCAGCTTTTGGACTGCGGCAGTCTTTCCACCTTCGCGGCGCGCCAAAGCGCCGCTACGGCGTGACGGCGGCTGCCGCTTTCGCCAGGTTTAATCCATGGCTGCTTCGTTCCCCGTCTGTGAAATCTGTGTTTATGCGAGGCCGATGTTCGGCCTGTGGCAAAGGTTCCATGTCTGTTTCCCGTTCGGCGCTCGCCCCTCCCTGTGAAAAATCCGTGGCTCAACTCCCATTCCCCATCTGTGGCCATTCTGTCCGTCTTTCACATCTTTGCGGTCTGCGCCTTTGCGAGAGATTTCCGTTTGAAGTGTGAAAAAATCCGTGTTTAATCCGTCGGGAGGCTGACCTTCGGCTTCAATCCGTGGCTGCCATGGGAAGTCGAACTTCGACTCTGTGCCTGTAGCGGCGGGCTTCCAGCCTGCCGTAGCCGGCGGCATCCCTGCCGCCCGGCTGAAATCGCGCGAACACCCAATGCCCATCATGTGCGTCCAGCGTTCCAGGAGTTGCGCGTCCTGTGTGTTTTCGGCGCTCTCATCTTTCTGCCTTGGCTGCTCTGCCTCCTCGGGTAGAGAGCGGGCGGCCAACGCCTACGCATCAGCACCTCGGGTTCATACCGTTGACAGCCAAAATCAAACCTCATAATCTCGCGCCAATGAGTTGGGTTCTGATAACACCGTCAGACCTTTTGACCTGAAACACCCCCAATATGGCATCATCAGGTCAGAACATCCTGTTAATCAATGGTTCGGCCACAGCCCGCACACAT
>CAIQQM010000024.1 GCA_903873945.1 uncultured Verrucomicrobiota bacterium | reverse complement strand
CGTTCTTTTTGTAAGGGAGGCCGGCTTTGTCTGTGACGCGCTTCCACACGTGATACAGAGAGTTTGAGCTCCCCCACCGCTTGCTGATCTTGTCGCGCTTTTCGGCTTCGGGATATGCGGCCAGGCGGCGCTTCAGATTTTCAAGAATCGGGACCGCTCTCTGATTCACCTTCGCAACGGCGTCGGTCACATTGATGTACCCGGCTTTCGCGTTGATCAGCACCCACCACATGCGGGCGAGTTCCTCGGTGCGCAGCCCGGAGAACGCCTTGAGCTCGAGTGTCACCCGCTCATCTATTTCGGCTACCGCCAGAATCTTGCCCATATCCTCTGGCAAATAGAGATCCGTCGCCTCTGCGCTCGCAACCGCTTCCTCCTCGCTGGTTATGACGGGGCGCGGATCGGTGAAGGCCGTGCTTGATTTTGCAGCGTGGTCGATGCCTTTTGGGAGATAACTTTTTTGGACCATGAAGTTGAAAAACGAGATGATCCTGTCTCGAGCATTGTTCTTGTTCCGTGCTTTTCCGCCGAGTCTGTTGAGATATGCGTCGATTTCCGAGGTTCGGATAATCGCAATCTCTACCGGAAACGCTTTCACGAATGCGCCAACGAATCTCTTAACGTCTCGCAAATGGTGGATGCCAACCCCGCGGCGTTTCAGGTCCTCGATGTAAGCTTCGTAGGCCACGGTGGTTTTTGCCCCGGCGATGACGCGCTTGCCATGGGCGTTAAAAAAGTCCACGGCCTGTTGCAATGAGGTCCCATTCAGCCGGCGGATCAAATCGTCCACCAGACGCGCAGCCGCATCCACCTCAAGTTTGTGGGGCTGGAGAATGCTCTTGGCGGTCACGTAAATGCGGCACTCCCCCTGAGAAAGCCTGAGGGATTGAGAGCCGTTCTCGGCCAAGCGCTTGGCAATATTCTTTCCTTTGGTTTTGGCCTTTTCCAGCGTCGAGGCGCGGACTGTCCGCCACGCCCCGCCCTCGTAATAACCAATCTCGTAGGAATCGTATATTTTGAAAGCGGGTTCCGCGGACGGCGAGGGGACACCACTGCCGCCGGATGCTTTCGCGACCCGCTTCCGCTTCACCTTCACGGGACAAAAGTAAATCGGCAGCTTCACCGAGTCCCATGAGGCAAACCCAACTGGCTTTCCGTTGCTCACAAATCCTTTATAGGTCTTTGCGACCTGTTTAGAATGGGGCGTTCTTTGAAACGGCGAGTCGGCAGGTCGGGGAATGCCATGCAGGATCTTGCTGCAATAAGCACGGAGCAGCAGGAACCGCGAAAGGGGGAAGCCAGCCAAAAAGCTGAAAAATAATTTGTCTGCGACCGCGATGTGGTAGCCAATGAGAAGCCGGTCCGGAGAGGGGGCCGGGGCGCGTCAGGGGAAGCGTGAGCAGGATTGCCCCGGGGAAATTTTATAGCAAAACCATAGCAAAAATCGGGAGGGTGTACGGATTCCTCAGTAAGAGATGGAGCGAGCGAAGGGATTCGAAACCTGATCGGATTTCGTTCTCATCTTGCTAATTTGCTTGGTATCAGCGCGTTTTCTGACTTCTGTTTGACTGCAATCTCGCACCAAAGCGAACGAAAACGAATCGGGACT
>CAIQQM010000023.1 GCA_903873945.1 uncultured Verrucomicrobiota bacterium | reverse complement strand
TGTTCCAAAAAATGGCAAAGAGGCTGTGGAATGGTATTCCGTCGCCAGCGAGGGCGGTAATGCCGTGGCCTCACTCAATATTGGGGCGATGTATTGGGCGGGGGATGGAGTGGCCAGGGATCAGCAACAGGCATTGGCGTGGTTTCGAAAAGCGGCGGAGAAAGGTCAGGCGGAAGCCCAGTCAAACCTCGGTTTGATCTACTGGTGGGGCGATGGAGTCAAAACGAATTTGCAGGAGGCTGTGCGATGGTTTCGACAGGCGGCTGAGCAAGGCAACGCCACCGCGCAATTCAACCTCGCAACGTGCTATAACGACGGCCTCGGCATCAAGGAAGACAAGCAGGAGGCGATGAGATGGCTGGCCAAGGCCGCGATGCAAAATGATCACGACGCTCAATTTCATTTGGCAATGTTCTACGCGGAAGGCAAATATACCGCGACGAACCTGCCGGATGCCTATGTTTGGTTCAGCCTTGCAGCCCGCGCTGGAGATGCGAAAGCCCAGGCGAACGCAGATGCCGTCGCCGCCCAAATGGAGCCTGACCAATGGCTGCCGGCATTCAAACGCCTCCAGGAACTGAAGGCGAAATTGTCTCAACCATAGGCTATCGCTCGTGAAATCGAGGCGGTGGGATGAGGGCGTTCCATGTGGAGCTGCAGGAACTGTGGCGGTATCCCGCGCCCAATGGGGGAGTCTGTTCAGCTATGACATTCGGGCACGCTAAAAAAACCACCTCGATCCGGTAAAGAGATGGTTTATCCGCAACGAAAAACTCCAGTGCGTCGTCAGACCGAAACACCAGACCGAGCGCGTCGGCATCGGATCGGGACGGTCGCCCGGCGTTGGCTGGCACGATTGGTTTGGCGGGTTTTATGTTTTTGGCAGACGTTCCACGTCGTGTATTACGAGGTCGGGCAACTTGCCGGGACAGGGGAAAACTTCGGCACTGCGAATACCGGCTGTGGGTATGATCAGGAGCCGGTCTCCCACTTGTAAAGTCAGAGCGGTCGAGCTCAAAAGCTTTTCAACGAGATTGGCCATACCAAAACTATCCGCCTGTGATGGAAATTTGAAATGATCGTGAGTCCCATCCGTATAGGTCACGATTAAGTCGTTGGTTCGTAATTCGTTCATACGGTTGTTGGTGTTGTGGTCTGCCGCCTAACAGTGTTCACAAAGGGACAATAGACGTGGCAAGGCAACGTGACAACGGAATTGGGGGAAGCAGAAAGTGGAAATCCGGAAGCCCGAATGCCCCTCACCCTGGCCCTCTCCCCATCGGATTGGGGAGAGGGTGATCTGATTTTGGTACGTCTTACCCAGGGCGGCGTTCGCGCTAGCCCTAGAAGTCATCTCATAAATACCTGCAGCGGCGTTGCAAGGAAAAGCATGACTACATTCCAGCTTAAAATGGGAGGATGGCAGACGAACGGAACGGCCGATCTTTGGGCCGGCCGCGTTGTTGTTCGTCGCTTTGGCTTCCCAAGCCCTGCAAATCGGGTGCCCAGAAAGGACGTGCGCTTCGCGCACAGCAGTCAGCCCGCAGAGGGGATGCGCGCTGCCTCACGCCTTGCGGCCGGCCCAAATCTCTGGCCGCGCCACCTGCTGCTATTTATGAGATAACTTCTAGGCTGCTTGCTGCATTAAACAGGTCACATGAGCGGCATCGTTTGGATCGAACATCCTTTCGTTTTTTTCGATTAGTGCGCAGTGGCGCGCATGGATTACGATGCCACGTGTTAATATGAGAGACCTGACGGAGAATGGAGCGATAGGCTCCGATAAACGAGGGCCGAATGATCGCGGGGCGGCGAAATGGCAACGACTGGCACTTATCGCATGCGCCTGCGCGCTGCGTGGGACGCTGTTTTGGCCGATGAACGTTCACCGGAACGTGAGGTTCACGAACGGAGGCATGTCGGTCGAGTCGACCATTATTCCGCGGGTCAACGGGGTGTACTTTGAGATCAGCAATGATTCCAAGGAGAGGCACCAAGTGGTGGTGGTGAGCGAGGGAGTTCCCTACGGCACCAAAGGGTTTATTGAGGAATGGCAACCTTTCCACCGAGACGCGGGGCGGACGGTCGAGGCGGGACAACGGGAGAGTTATCAAGGGATATATGTGTACGAGCGCCCGCTGACCAAGGGTCGTCGCTTTCTGCTGTTCTGCAACGAGCCCGGACATTACGGGCGGGGAGAACATAAGGAACTTGTGGTTGAATAGGATAGGGAGGTCCCTGAAGGTGGTGTGGATCCACGGATGAACATAGATGGCCGCTCACCCTTCTCTCCCCATCGGATAGGGAGAGGGCTGATTATTTTGGTCGGGGTTACCCAGGGCGGCGCTCGTGCCTCACTGGCCCTGGGCTGAATTATCCTTGCCCCGTTGGGGCGGCAATTGGAGCCGAGTCCGAGCCGGACGGGCGGACGTCGGCTGCAACCTGGTGGGGATTAACAGGGTTGTGGAGACGAAGTGAGTTGCGGCACGGACTGTGCGCACAACCGGGCACGGTCTACGATAACGGACGTGACGATCATGAGTGCGGTGGTAATAAGACCGCAGACTGCGCAGAGAACAAGCACGGCGGATGCGATCCGCAAGCCCGGCCCGAATTCACCGACAAGTATCCCAATCCCAAAGGCACTGTAAGCAAGGCCCAGCCACAGTGCCAAGAAAGCGGTTGTCCCCAGAGTTCCTTTGGAAGAAGGATCGCGTTCATGGGGACGCCAAAGGGCAGAGGCAAGGATCGCGGCGGCCAGAAGATCAAGGACCACCGTGATGCCAAAAAACTTACCGCACGGCCCGGCGTTAATACCGGGATTGGTATCGGCCAAAACCGATGGAATCACGCCGATGGGAATCACGAGGGCGATAGCGACCAATAGTGTGAAACCCGCCAAAAGGTACCTGCGACAGCTTCTGCCGCGATTGCTGGAATCGACCGTCGGAGTTTCCCGTTGTGGTCTTGCTGTAAGCCAATGCGCGATCAAAGTTCCGACCACGCTGCCAAGACAGCCCGAAGCCAGCCAAGGAATGGGCTGAGTCCAGGTGCGCGCGACCAACAGCAAGGGTACCATTAAGGCGATCAAGGTGGGCAGTTTCGCCCAGAACCCGCTGCGCCCCCTGGGTGCGACCCAGAATTGGCAAAACGCAAGATACAACGCAGCGGCGACGCACATAGCAATGACTTCCCGGTTCGAGTTCGTTCCCTTGGTTTCAAAAGCGCACCCTGCTCCGAAAGAAACCAGCAGTGCCGTCATCCCCAGAAAGAGGGAAACTAAAACCATTCCGCCGACTTTGTAATATTCTTTGTTCATAGGCCGACGGTAACAGAGATTTGACGAGGCAAATAATCGAAAAAAAATGCAGTCAACATTCCTTAAAACGATGCGGCCGAATCACACTGGAATGAATCATCTCACCCGAATCAGCCAAGCCGCCGATGTTCCCAGGCGGACGCCCACCAAGTCAAGCCGCCCGTTTTTGTGGCCAGCCGCAACGGCCCGGGCGACGGCCGAGTGAAAGGCGTGACGCTTGCCCGGCTGGTCTTTCGGGTAACCTCCTCTCCCCTTTTCCCCTCTCCTCCGCCATGGAGGAGAGGGGAAAAATTGCTGCGGTGGGCAACCTGGGACTGCGCTCGGCGACTCGCTTACCCCAGGCTACTTTATTGCACCGCCTACGGGGTGCTAATTTCAGCGCGCCGACGGCGCGGGACGTTGGTTTCGTTTGGCGTGGTCGATGGCGCGATAAAGGATGCGCGTGGGTTGTTGGGTGTTCGTGCGATTTCTGCCGCCAGGCAATAATAATTTGCTTGGGTTGGAAAAGCGGATTTGCAAAAGTGGCGCACATGACGCCGAATCCCGCCGCTCCGGCTGTGTCAGCCGGAGCTGACCAGTGGTTTACACCGTGGCGGTTTGCGGGCTTGCTCGGATTGCTCATTTTGGCCAGTTTCCCGGAGGTGGTCATCGGCAGTGGCACCTTTTTTCACCGCGACTTCGCCCTCTTCGGATATCCGCTGGCCTTTTATCATCGGGAGTGTTTTTGGAGCGGCCAAGCGCCCTTGTGGACTCCGCTCAGCTATTGCGGCGTGCCCTTCCTGGCACAGTGGAACACCATGACCCTGTACCCGCTGTCGCTGCTATACCTGCTGCTTCCCCTCTCATGGTCTCTGGGAATATTTTGCCTGGCTCATCTGTTCCTTGCCGGCCTGGGCATGTATTTTCTCGCACGGGATTGGATCGGAAACCGGTTCGCCGCGTCGATTAGCGGTGTCGGGCTGGTCTTCTCCGCCCTCATGTTGAACTGCCTGATGTGGCCAAACAACATGGCGGCCCTGGGTTGGATGCCGTGGGTCATCTGGACGGTCGAACGTGCCTGGAAAGACGGCGGTCGAAGGTTGTTGCCAGCGATCTTCACCGGGACCCTGCAGATGCTTTCGGGCGCGCCGGAGGTCATTCTGCTTACCTGGACATGCCTCGCGCTCCTGTTGCTGTCAAACGCGGGATCCCAACTCAGACTCTTCGGCAAAGAATGCGCCCGTTTCATTCTGACTGCGGCAATCGTTGGCGGGCTGGCCGCAATTCAGTTAATGCCATTCCTGGACCTGATCGCACATTCGCAGCGTAATCCGGGCTTTAGCGATTCCACGTGGTCCATGCCGATTTGGGGTTGGGCGAATTTTTTAGTACCTCTATTTCGCGCACGGCCCACTGAATTGGGCATCTACTGTCAACCCGGTCAATACTGGGTTTTTTCGTATTACCTGGGGATCGGCACCACCACGCTCGCACTGCTCGCGGCATGGCAAGTGCGCCAGCGAAAAGCCTGCCTGTTGGCCGGGCTGACCCTCGTATGCCTGCTCCTGGCCCTCGGCGAGCGGGGGATTGTTTATGCCACGCTCCGAAAAGCCGTGCCTGCGCTCGGCTTCATGCGCTACCCGATCAAGTTCGTGATCGTGCCGGCGTTTACCGTGCCGTTACTTGCCGGCTTTTATGTTGGCTGCCTGCGCGCCTCTTCACCAGTCCAATGGCCACGTCTGCGCCGGAGAATGCTCTGGCTCGGCGGCCTCGTCATCGCAGCAATCCTGGGCATTATTCTTCTCGCATTCCGATTCAACGAAGAAGGAGTTTCCCCGCTGCTGATCACAATCAACGGGCTGACCCGGGTTGTTTTTCTCGCCGCTTTACTCGCCGTCTTGCTGCTCAGCACGCGGGCATTTCCGCCGCGCTTGCAATTGCTTCTAAGGCTGGGAGTCCTGGCATGCTTATGGCTCGACACCATGTCAATGGGGATACGCCCAAATCCGGTTGTTGCTCGCGACGCGTACGAGCCCGGCCTCATCCGGCGCGAGCTCCGGATGAATGCGGTTCCTACTGTCCCCGAGTCGCGCGCGATGTTGAGAGGGGACACCGAGCGCACCGTCAGTTACATCCAGTTTTCCGACCCCTTGAAGACGGTGCTTTATTCCCGCCTGGCGCTCTTCTCGGATGCGAACCTGCTGGACGCCGTTCCGAAGGTCATTGGCTGTTATTCGCTTTATCTCGGCGAATTGGGAGATGTTTTGGAGATTGTTTACTCCTCCTCGATGCCGCCTCCGGGGCTGGCTGATTTTCTTGGCGTATCGCAAATCAATACCCCCGGCAAAGCCACCGAATGGATTCCAAGGCCATCGCACTTGCCTTGGATAACAGGAGGGCAGCGTCCAAACTTCGCCGGCGAGAAGGAGGTTTTGCGGGAATTGGCCCAACCGAACTTTGAGCCCCATAAAACGGTTTTCCTGCCGGCAGATGCCCGCAGCCATATCACTGTGACCAACACATCGGAGCCCCGGATCCTGGTGCGCGAGTTTTCGCCACATTTACTGCGCTTCGAAAGCGAATCCACGGAGCCCGCGCTGATCGTGATCGCCCAGTCCTTTTATCATAATTGGAAACCTTTGGTGGACGACGGTCCGGCACCACTTTTGCGCGCCAACCACGCTTTCCAAGTTGTGGAGGTCCCCGCCGGGCGTCATGAGGTCAGGCTGGTTTACGAAGACTGCATGTTCCGCTGGGGCGCGTTCGCCTCTGCTTTCTCGCTGGCCGGATGCCTGGCATTCTGGTCTCGCCACTCCAAGCGAGCCAGCCTTCCCACGCAGTAAACACTGCGGGCTAAAAGTCCATCTCGATAGACTCCAGGAACTCGTCGAGTCAGCTGCTGACCCTGATCTGGCCTTCGCGATGCCTGCGCAGCAGCTCCACATCGGCATCAACCATTATCTTTACCAGATCGGCAAACTTTGTTTTTGGTTCCCAACCCAGTTGTTGTTTCGCCTTGCTGTAATCGCCCCGCAACAGATCCACCTCGGCAGGCCGGTAATAGCGCGGATCAATCTCCACATGCTTTTGCCAATCGAGTCCCGCGTAGCTGAAAGCCGCCTCCAGGAATTCCCGCACAGAATGGGTTTCGTTGGTGGCGATCACAAAATCGTCACCCTTGTCCTGCTGCAGCATCAGCCACATCGCCTCAACATATTCCCTGGCGTAGCCCCAATCACGCTTGGCGTCCAGATTGCCAAGGAAGAGTTTATCCTGCAGCCCCGCTTTGATATGAGCCACCGCCCTGGTGATTTTCCGGGTCACAAACGTCTCGCCGCGCCGCGGCGATTCATGGTTGAATAGAATTCCGTTGCTGGCATGCAACCCATAGGCTTCGCGGTAGTTTACGACGATCCAATACGAAAACACCTTCGCGCACCCATACGGGCTTCGCGGGTAAAACGGCGTCCGTTCCGTTTGCGGAACTTCCCGCACCAACCCGAACATCTCACTCGATGACGCCTGATAAAACCGCGGCTGAATACCGGTTTCACGAATCGCTTCCAGCAGACGCACCGTGCCGGTTGCCGTAATGTCCACCGTGTATTCCGGGCTGTCGAAACTCACCCGCACATGGCTCTGGGCAGCAAGATTGTAGACCTCAACGGGCTGGATCCTGCCGATAAGCCGCGCCAGCGCGCTGGCATCGCTAAGGTCGCCATAATGCAGGAACATCCGGCTTTTACCCGAATGCGGATCATCATAAATCTGCTCCAACCGGCCCGTGTTGAACGTGCTGGCCCGGCGAATGACGCCATGCACCTCATAGCCCTTCCCCAACAAAAGTTCCGCCAAATAGGAGCCGTCCTGACCGGTGATGCCTGTAATGAGCGCTTTTTTCGCCATAGTGAGCTTTGAAAGTGGAGCCGGCTGTCGGGCTTGAACCGACGACCTGCTGATTACAAATCAGCTGCTCTACCACTGAGCTAAGCCGGCTTGTCTGCCGGGCACACTTTTCACATTGTGCGCCTTCCTGTCAAGCTTGTCCCCTAGCTTTGATGGATGAGGAATTGTGAAGCAGTGGTTCCGCGATAGCGAAACCATCCTCGAACACTTTGGAAGCGGTAGAATCGCTTCCCCTTGAAACTAAACCTTTTTTTTATTAAGCGCAGCCAAAGTGCGCGCGAAGATTTCCTCAGGCGTGCCTTCCGCCGAAATCGAGACTAACAGCTTCCGGCGCTGATAAAAATCCGTCAACGGCGATGTGCTCTTCGCGTAGGCATCCATACGAACGTGAACTGATGCCGGCCGATCGTCTTCGCGCTGATACAACTTGCCGCCGCAACGATCGCAAATTCCCTCCACGGTTGGAGGCCGGGTCTGGACATGGAAAACCGTCTTGCAATTGATGCACGTGCGCCGCCCGCTCAACCGGGAGACGATCTGCTCAAGCGGCAACTCATAACTCAACACGGCATCGAGCTTAAGCTTCTGCTCCGCCAGCAGTTTCTCCAACGCTTCAGCCTGGGCAACCGTGCGGGGAAAACCGTCCAGCAGGAACCCGCCCTCGCAGCGCAGGCATCCGACGCGTTCGTATACCAGCGCCAGCACCGTGTCATCCGGCACCAAGTTACCCCGCTTCATGTACTCCAAAGCCGCCGTCAGCGCCGGTGTACGTTCGGAAGGATCGAGAGCTTTAGCTGCGCGGAAAATGTCTCCTGTGGACAGGTGGCAGGCGCTCAGCTTCGCACAAAGCAGTTCCGCCTGAGTGCCTTTACCGACGCCCGGCGCGCCCAACAACACCAACCGCCGCGGTTGTTCCTTAGGCGCTGGCAGCGGGTCACAATGGGCTTTTCCGCCTTTAAGCCAAGCTCTTCGGTCTCGTTTTGCTTCCATCCCTGGCGGCCTCTACTCGGATTTTGTGGTCTTCGAGGCTTTCTCAGCTTTTGGAGGCCTCTCCGCTTTAACCGGTTTCTCCACTTTTACAGGCTTCTCACCCTTGGGAGCGCGTTCCCTCGCCTGGCCGGGTTCAGCTCTTTCACCAGACCGTTCAATCCGCCGACCGCGTTTTTCGGTTTTCGAGTCGTCTTTCTTCGCCTCGGAAGCCGGAGCAACCGCGATTGCGGGCGGAGGCGTGCTGCTCTCCAGGCGGACTTTGAGCGTCGTCACCACGTCCTGATGGAGTCGCAGTTCAACTTCGTGGTCACCCACCGCGCGGAGGGGGTGCTCAAGATGGATTTTTCGCTTGTCGAGAGTGACATCGAATTGAGTTTTAAGCTGGTCGGCAATCATCCCCGATGTGACCGTGCCAAACATCTTGCCATCTTCCCCGGTCTTGACCGTCACGACGCAGATGAGCTTGGCGAGGCTCCGGGAGAGCTCGGTCATGGTGTTAAGTTCATGCGCCTCGCGCTCAGCACGACGCTGCTTTAGCGCTTCGATGCGGCGTTTGTTGGCGCTGGTCAGCGGGATCGCCAACCCCTGCGGGAACAAATAATTGCGGGCGTAACCGGCCGCGACTTTGACATGGTCGGACTCACCGCCCAAACCAACGATATTATGCGTCAGAATAACTTCAGTTTTAGCCATAGAAAATTAGTTGAGATTTGAGAATTAGTCACAAAGGGGCAAAGGCGACTCTCCCGCGCTTCGTTTAGAACGGGACATCATCCTCTTCAGGAGCCGGGGCGTCCGCTTCAGCCGGAGGAAGAGCTTCTCCGGGTGCGGGTGCAGCAGCCGCCGCGGGCCGAGCGCGAGGCGCCTCAGGGGGAACACCAGCATCGCCACGATTTGAATCCAGGAAAGAGAAGCTCTCAAGAACCACCTTGAGCTTGCTCTGCTTTTGATGTGTGTTCTTGTCCTCCCACTGGTCGAGTTTGAGCCGTCCTTCAACAAGCAATGGACGCCCTTTTTTCATATACTGCGCAACGACTTCAGCCTGACGGCCAAAAGCTTCCACATCAACAAACGTCACTTCTTCTTTTGTTTCGCCGGTTTCGCTCTTCCACGAGCGGTTGAGGGCCATGCCGATACGGGCAATAGCCGTGCCTTTCGGCGTATACCGCAACTCCGGGTCGCGAGTCAGGTTGCCCGCGAGAATGACTTTGTTGAAGTTTGCCATACGGAAGTCCTTCTATTGAACGGCCGCGGCCGCCGGTTTCAGCTCCGGCGCATCGGTGAACAGCACCCGGAAGACCTCCGGGTTCATCGCAAAGCGATGTTTCAACTGATCGAGAATCGCTGGCTGGGCTTCGAAGATCACGTTAACGTAGTAGCCGGAGTTATGTTTTTTATCGGCAACGCGGCTGAAATTCTTCTTATCCATCTTCTGCACGGTTTCCACCTTGCCCCCTGCGGACGTTATCTCGGCAGAGATCTTGTCGATGGTGTCTTTGAGGCCTTCTTCTTTGCCTGCGGTTTCCAGTATGAACAAGCTTTCGTATCGTTTCACTGCTCTATTCTTTCGTTCTCGGAGCCATCCACGGCTCCGTTAAACTGACTCATCGCTTTCTGTATGCCGGCCTCCAGCCAGGATTCCGCCTGGTCAGATGCCGCAGTTAAAACTTTATCCGCCAACGCCGCTTCCGTCGAACTAAATCGCCCCAGCACATACCCGGTTATTTCGCGCGCGCCGCTCGCCCGCCCGATGCCAATGCGCAATCGCGCGTATTTTCCTGTGCCCAGATGCTGCTCGACAGACTCCAGCCCGTGGTGCCCGCCGCTGCTGCCGCCTGGACGCAACCGGATTTCGCCCAACGGCAGGTCCGCGTCATCCACCGCCACCAACAACCTCGCGAGCGGCACCCGATAAAAATTCATCAGCGCTCCGACCGTTTCCCCGCTGGAATTCATGTAAGTCTGCGGCTCGCACAGAAGAACCTTCCGGCTGTTCCTCTGCGCCTGCGCAACGTTCGCATTGAACTTCTTTTCGTAAGTCCAACTCGACTGCCACCGTTCCGCCAATCGCTCGACCACGAGAAACCCGGCGTTGTGCCGGGTTCGGGCATATTCCCGTCCTGGATTGCCCAAGCCCACGACGAGATAAATGTTCTCCATACGCGGGACGGCAATGGCGACCCAATAGCCGAAAGGCCGCCAGCCAGATTATTTCTTTTTCTCGCCCGGCTTCTCGGTTTTCTTCTCGGCACCCGGGGCGGCTTTCTCCGCACCTTTGACTGGTGCCTTCTCCGCGCCCTTGGCTGAGGCCTTTTCCGCGCCCTTGGCTGGAGGGGTTTCTTCGCCTTCTTCCTTCTTCTCCTTGAGCATCTCGACTTCGCCAGGGACAGCGGCGGCAGCTTCTGCCGCTTCGGCAGCCTCTTCTTCTTCCGTGCGTGGCGCGGCAACGGCGATGACCGGGATTCCTTTGTCGCCAACGAGTTCGACCCCGGCTGGCGCCGGTATTTCACCCAGATGTATTGCCTGACCGATCTTCAGGTGGCTGACATCCACCGTTATAGACTCGGGCAGGTCTTTAGCCAGCCCCCGGGCCTTGACCTTGAACAAAACATGCTCGAGCACGCCCCCTTCAGTCTTTACGCCTTCCGGCTCACCGGCGGTTTCAATTGGAACCATGACAGTGACCTTCTCATTTTCCGCGATTTCGTGGAAATCCACGTGCAGAATATGGCCACTGAGGGGGTGATGTTGGATTTCCTGCACCAACGCCAGCCGCTTGGGCCGCGCGTCGTCCTTGACGGAAAGATCCACAAGGAGGTTTTCGGAAATCGAATGGTGAATCAGATCCCCAAATTCCTTGGCGCTGACCTCCAGGTTTTGCGCCTGGGATTGCTTTCCGTAGATGACCGCGGGGACGCGCCCGGAGGCGCGGAGTTTTTTGGCCCCGGAGCGTCTTCCCAAGGCGCGGGGGATTGCGTTGAGTGATACAGATTTCATTGTCGTTAAATCAATTCCGCACCGGCGCGCGCGTTAACTGGTACGCCCGCCTTTAAATTCAAACAGCGAAGTCACCGACGAATTACTATGGATTCGCTTGATAGCTTCGCCCAAAAGGCCCGCCACTGACAGCGTCGTAATCTTCACGCCGCCGATAACAGGGCGCAGGACGGTATCAGTTGTAATAAGTTCGTCAATAGCCGATTTGCGCAATCTCTCAATGCCCACTTCGTTGAGAATCGCATGGGAAACACACGCCATAATTCTCCTGGCCCCCTTCTTCTTGATCAGCTCAGCGGCGGTCGTCAGGGTCCCCGCGGTTTCGGTCAAATCATCCACCAGCAATACATCCTTGCCCCGGGTCTCGCCGATCACCGCCATTGATTCCACTTCGCTGGCACTCTTACGCCGCTTGGCGACGATAGCCAGGCCTGCCTGAAGAACCTGAGAATACGCGTAGGCCATCTTCAACCCGCCCACGTCCGGACTTACCACCACCAGATCGCGTAACTTCTTTTTCTTCAAATACTCATACATCACCGGCGCGGCATAAAGATGGTCCACGGGGATGTCGAAAAATCCCTGGATTTGCTGCGCGTGCAAATCCATCGCCAGAATGCGATTGGTCCCGGCTGCCACGAGGAGGTTGGCGACGAGCTTTGCCGTAATTGGCACGCGGGGCTGATCCTTGCGGTCCTGACGGGCATAGCCATAAAACGGGAGAACGGCCGTAATCCTCGCCGAGCTCGCCCGCCGCAACGCATCAATCATGATGAACATCTCCATCAGGTGATGGTTCGTCGGCGGGCTTGTGGATTGGATGATGAAAACATCCTCTCCCCGGACGTTTTCTTCGATCTTTACGAATGTTTCGCCGTCTGGAAATGCTTTGATCGTCGATTTGCCGAGCTCGATCCCGATATAAGCACAAATGGCCCCGGCCAGAGGCCGATTGGAGGTGCCGCTGAAAATCTTCACAACGCAATTATTCTCCGGTTAACACAAAAACCCCACCGAATTAGCGGGAAAAAGCACAGCAGGCTATAACAGTCAACACCACGCGCGCAAGCCGAATTTAGAGACCAAATTGCGCGCAATTGGAGTTTAACTCCCGTGCGCGCTTCTGGTAGCCTCGCCGCCATGAAGGCCTTGATAAGAAACTTCGAACAAAGGCTGAAGGGGCTGCCACCCGCTGTCATTACCGTCCTCGGTCTGGCCTACGTGTTCGCAATCGGAATAGCGGACTACGTCACCCCACAGCAATTGAGTTTCACGCTATTTTACGCGTGCGGCATCGGATTTGTCGCCTGGGGCACGAGCAAAGGGCCCGCTATGTTTCTTGCGGTAGTTTCAGCCGCCGCGATGGCGCTGAATGATTGGGACTTGAACCTATCCGGGCAGCAACACTGGCTGTTTGTCTGGAACGCCATAACACGCCTGATCGTTCTCGGCGGCGCCAGCTGGCTGATAGCCGAAACCGCCCGGCTGACGCGTAATTTGGGAATGCTGGTTGATGAGCGCACCGCCCAATGGCGAGTCGAGACAGAGCGGCACAAGGCCACTGCCCTAAACCTAAGCCAGGTTGTTGAGCGTTTCGAGCAGGTCATCAACAACATTACCGAGGTCTTCTGGCTGAGGGACGTTAGCAAGGACCAAATGACCTATGTCAGCCCCAGCTACGAGCGAGTTTGGGGACGCGCGTGTGATGAACTCTATCGGCAATCGCAGTCCTGGTTGACGGCTTTGCATCCCGAAGACCGTGCCATCATTGCCCAGCGTTCTACCACGGAGCAAACCAGCGGGAATTATGAAGCCGAATACCGGATCGTCCGACCGGATGGTTCAATCCGCTGGATTCGTGACCGGGCTTTTCCGGTTCGAAATCCTCAAGGTGCCGTTTGCCGCATCGCCGGCATCTCCGAGGACATCACCCAGCGCAAACAGGCTGAGGCGTCTCTGCGCAAAGCGAATGAGAGCCTGGAGGCGAGTGTGCGGGAGCGCACTGCGGAACTGCGGGCAACCAACGAGGCTCTCAAAGAGTCAGAGCAGAAGTACCGACAGCTTTACGAGAGCATGATTGATGCGTTCGTCATCGTCGGTATGAACGGGCAGCTAACTGAGTTCAACCCAGCCTACCAGGCAATGCTCGGCTACACGGCGGAGGAACTGCGCCAGCGGACCTATATTGATCTGACACCGGAGAAATGGCATGCCATGGAAGCGCGAACCGTGACGGAGCAACTTCTCCCGAAGGGATATTCTGAGGTCTATGAGAAGGAATACCGCCGCAAGGACGGGACAATCTTCCCAGTCGAGCTACGGACATTCTTGATCCGAAACGCTCTAGACCAACCCGCCGGGATGTGGGCGATTGTGCGCGACATCACGGAGCGGAAGCAGGCCGAGAATGCCTTGCGCGAGGCGCGCGACTTGCTGGAATCGCGCGTGAAAGAGCGCACAGTAGAACTGGAGTCCGCGAACGCGGCGCTGCACGAGAGCGAAGAGCGTTATCGCTCACTGGTCAATAACCTCAATGTCGGGGTCTATCGGAACACGCCGGGTCCTGAAGGGAAATTCCTCCAGGCCAACCTGGCTCTCGCCCGCATACACGGCTGTGATTCCGTCGAGGAGTTCATGAAAGTCAAAGCGGCAGATCTTTACCAGAACCCAGGCGACCGTGAACTTTACATCGAGGAACTTCTGCGCAAGGGCACCCTGCTTAACTATGAAGTGCGGCTCAAAAAGAAGGACGGCACAGTGATCGACGGTTCTCTCAACGTCACAGCGCATCGAGGTCCGAACGGTGAAGTGGATTGGATTGACGGTGTTTTGGAGGACATTACTGAACGCAAGCGAGCCGAGGAAACGCTGCATCAGAGTGAGGAGCGCTACCGCTCGTTGTTTGAACATTCCGCGGCCGCAATCTGGGAGGAGGACTTTTTCGCGGTCAAAGCTTATTTTGACCTTTTGCGAGAGAAAGGTATTGCGGACTGGCGGGCACACTTTGACCAGCATCCCGAAGCTGTGCGCCATTGCGCCTCTCTGATCAAAGTGCTGGCGGTAAACCGCGCCGGGATGAATCTGTTGCAGGTCAGTCAACCCGAAGAGGTCCCTTTGTGTGTGGCCGACTTTTGCACAGAAGAATCCTGGTCCGGACTCAAGGAAGAATTCATTGCCCTAGCAGAAGGCCGGACCCAGTTTGAAGGCGAAAGCACCGGGCGCGACGCCCTTGGGGAGCAGAAGTATTTCGCGTTCAATGTATCCGTAGAACCCAACTCGGCAGAGACTCTCTCGAGGGTCATGGTTTCCATTCTCGACATTACCGAACGGAAGCAGGCCGAAATCCATATGCGGATCCAGCGCGACTTGGGCGTCAGTCTCAGTTCGACCAGTAATTTGAAATTGGCACTGGACCAATTGCTCGATCTAGCGGTGCCAGTGGCGGGTGTCGACTCAGGCGGCATCTACCTGCTGAATCCTATCGGTGGAGGCATGGATCTGGTTACGCACCGGGGGGTATCGGCCCAGTTTGTCAAGGCGGTGTCGCACTGGGGTCCCGACAGTCCCCAGATGCGCCTTGTGCTGCAGAAACGGCCGCTTTTTGCGCCTTATTGTGAACTGCCGCTGCCGCGCGACGAGGCGCGCCTGCAGGAAGGTCTGCGGGCCACGGCACTCGTTCCCCTGTGCCACGAGGGCAATGTCATCGGGGCGCTCGGATTAAGCTCGCATGTCGTCGACGAAATCCCCTTTCGGGACCGACTCTTTATTGAGGCCCTCGCAGTCCAAGCTGCAGGCGCAATCGCCCGTATCCGAGCTGAGGAAGCCCTCTGCCAAAGTGAAGCACGTCTTCGAGCCATTATTGCCGGCGCTCCCGTGCTCTTGTTTGCTGTGGACCGCAACGGCGTGATCGTTTTTGAGGAGGGACAAGCGCTTAAGGCCATGGGAACCAGACCCAGTTCGACTGCAGGGAAACGGGTCCGGGAAGTTTACGCGGATTTTCCTGCGGTAATCCAGAACGCGCAGCGGGCACTGCGAGGCGAAGAATTTAATTCCGTTGTCGAAATTGGGGACGTTACTCTTGACTGCTGGTACTCCCCCACACTGGATGAGGAAGGGAAGCCTGCCGGTTACATCGGCGTGGCCACCAACATCACCGAACGGCACCGTCTTGAGCAGCAACTCCTCGAGATCGCCGACCGCGAGCAGGCCCGGATCGGCCAGGATATTCACGACGGCCTCTGCCAGCATCTCGTGAGCCTCGCCTTTGATGCCAATTCCCTTGAACAAAGGCTCTCCTCCCGCCACCTGCCGGAAGCTGAAACCGCCCACAGAATCACCTATTTCCTAGACGAAGCGATCACCGAGTCCCGCCAATTATCGCGCGGGCTTTTCCCCGTCCGTTTGGAATCCGAAGGATTGCCGCCCGCCCTTGAAGAGCTGGCCAAAGCCATCGGCAAACGCTTTAAGGTCCAATGCCGGTTCCAATCCACAGGACTGGCTGTGGTCAAGAACAGCACCATCGCCACGCATCTCTACCGGATCGCCCAGGAAGCAGTGGCCAATGCCATCAAACACGGCCACGCAACGACCATTTCGATTCATCTCCACACCAAAGCCCGCGAGGTTGAATTACGAATTGAGGATGACGGAACCGGGTTCTCATCAGAGCAGCAGGCGAAATCAACCGGCATCGGTCTCCACATCATGGATTACCGCGCGCGAAATATAGGGGGCATTCTTGAGGTGCGCCCCGGACAGCGAAAAGGCACGGTAGTTTCATGTTGCGTACCGGGCCTGCCAAGGTAAACAATCCTGTCTATGAGCACTCCGCTCCAAGCTTCCCGCAACCCACAATCGCGCGCCCGAATTCTCATCGTTGACGACCACCCCATGGTGCGCGAACGGCTCACTGAGATAATCAATCGCGAGTGCGATTTGATTGTCTGCGGCGAGGCGGAAGACCGTCATCAAGCCATTGAAGCCATTAAAACCTGCCCCCCCGAGCTGGTGATCGTAGATCTCACCTTGAAGAACTCGGACGGTCTTGAGTTGATCAAGGATATCCGTTCGCGCTGGCCCAAGCTCGCGGTGCTGGTGGTCTCGATGCACGACGAGTCGCTTTACGCCGAGCGATGCCTTCGCGCGGGCGCCCAAGGTTACATAACCAAGCAGGAAGCTACACGGAATATCCTGCTGGCCATCCGGTGCGTCCTGAGCGGGAACATTTATCTCAACGAACGCATTTCAACGCAGATCCTGAGCCGACTCACAGCTCAGCCCAACGCTGCAAGCGCAACTCCCACCGACTTGCTAGCAGACCGTGAATTGCAGGTGTTCGAGCTAACCGGCCGCGGACTCAACACACGCCAGATTGCACAGAGTCTACGCCTCAGCCCAAAGACCGTTGAGACCTATCGCGGCCGCATCCGGGAGAAACTCCAGGTCAAAGACACCCTAGCCCTGCTGCAGATGGCCATTTCCTGGGTCCACAAAGACTGATCGATTCCCCCCCCCAGCCCTTGGAAGCGGAAAGGAGCTGGCTTCAGATCTTCCAGACCTGTCTGTAAGGCTAAGCCTTACAGTGGGAAGGTGGTTAAGCCCGACAGACAGACTTATTGGATCATGGTAGATATTTTGCTGCAAGTTGTGCCGTGTGAAACAGGGAGCAGTATGTTTTTGTGTGTGCGCCTCGGCAGGTTATGGGATTGGGGAGCAAGGGGACTTTAGGCGATAACAGACAAGGAGGGTTTTGGCGAACGGTTGGTGGTCGGAAAGCACGGGGAGAAAGCCAGGGATAGGTGCTTTCGCCACCAGCTGTCGTCAATACTTTACCGGCATATTGGCCACTCCGGCTTTTCGACATCTTTGTTCCCAGTTGTTTTCCATTCCTTCGTCCTGACCTCGTTCTGGCTGTTCACCGACGCAATCCGAACGCCGTCCCAGAACTCGCTTTATCTTGCGCCCGCAGCCCGGATTGCATAAAAGTTTATCTGCCGCGCATCCCGCCAAGAGAATAAGCAGGGCGAAAGTGTGCGATGCTACATACTTAAATAGGTCAATAAGAATACACGCTTTATGCCCACGGCCACTGACATGACACCGACGCCCACGCTCCAAACCCTTCCCGGCGATGACATTCGTCAGATTATGTGGCGCTTTGCCGACCGCTACGACCTGGCGATGATGGTGCAAGCCTGCCGTGCGGTCGCCCGAGGTCCAGTCGCACGCGCCGTCGCAAGCGGTGAGCGCAACACTCACGAGTGGACTCCCCAGAAAGACGCGTTGTTAAAGGCATTCGACGAAGCCGGCATCACGTCGGCGTTCATGGAACCGAGCGAGGGCGGCTACATCGAGGGTCCGAAAAACCTAGCTTTGTCACTGCTGGCCTTTGAGCTTTCCTGGGTCGATGCCGGAGCCGCGACAGCCAGCCTTGCGGGTAATCTTGGCCTTTCCCCGATCCATGAACGGGGGACTCCGGAACAGCAGACGTATTACATGAGCCGGGCTGTGCCGCCAAAACCGGGGGAGAACCGCAAAGCCTGGCGCTACGCTTTCGCCCTTACCGAGCCGTTGCCGTTCGTCGGTGTCGAAACCGGCATGCTCGGCGGTAAAGTCCGCGTCGCCGAATGGAAGGATGGAGGGGAACCGACTTTGCAGGTGGACAAGCGGGGACGGTTTATCACCAACATGGGTTACGCCAACGTTGTGACCGCCGCCGTTGATTCCGATGATCCGCGGATCAAAGGCAGTTGCATGGTTATCCTGGAAGAGACCGATCCCGGCACCTTTGACCGTGGAACCCCGACGAAGAAGATGGTGCACCAACTCTCTTCAACCTGCGACCCCGTCTTCAACCTTCGCGTTCCCGCCAGCCGAATCATCGGCGGTTACACTGTAAAGGGCGGCTGCATCGTTCCGAACTATTCGCATGGTGAAATCATCGAAGCCGTTTTCCGCCGCACCCGGGTTACGGTGGCCTTGATGTCATCGGCGAAACTTCTGTCGGCCATCGAACCCGTCATTCGGTACCAGCGCACGCGTTTCCGTGGCGGCGAGGGTGGTCCCGGTTCCCCGCGCTACGAGCTAGGACTTCAGCAAAAAGAAGATTCCCAACACCGGCTCATCGACGTGTGGGCCACGGGCGAAGCCAGCACATCGCTGGGTTTTGAATCGGCGCGTCTCTTTGACCAAGTGGACCCGCTCGAGAAAGCCAAGGACCAATGGCTTGCGGAGAAAAAGCTTTCCGGCCGCGCGGCGCTAAAAGAGCTGATGAAGAAGCAGCAGGAAGCGCTGGAGTTGGTGCGACTCAGTTCGCAACCCGCCGACAAACGCAACTCGAGCCGCATTGACGATTTAGCCGCCGATCCGATGGTCAAGTTTTCCCTCCTCGACTCGCTGGCCAACGTTTTTTGTCCCGCATGCAAGCTGTGGAACACCGGTCACGGCGCAACCATGATGCGCGAGGCGGTCAGCCTCATGGGGGGGTATGGCATTACAGAGGATTGCCCCGGTTTTCTCGGCCAGAAGTGGATGGATGCCCAACTCGAGGCCACCTACGAAGGCCCGGAGGCTGTGCAACGCCTCCAGCTTTCGATTACGATGACGAACGAGTTGTTCCTTGCCCAGTTTGAGCAATGGATCGCCGATATGCGCCGCATCGCCGCCCAACGTCCCGGCACGGGCGCTTGCACACTCGCCACCGCCATGCGGCTGTGGCTGTGGACTCTCAACCATGTTCAGACCGCCACGGACGCGGATGGCGCCAAGCTTTACCATAAAACGCGCCAAGGCGTAACTTTCGCCCTGGCTGACGCTCTATGCTGGCTGATCGCCGCCCGCCAGTTCATTCTCGATGTTCTGGAACTAGCAGAGAAGGGCCAGGCGAATCCCGCCCTGACAGACGGACTGCTGAGCTTCGTAAACTTTTTCACCGACCTATGCCACGTCCAGAGCGCCCGCGCCGGCGGCGAAGTCGGCCGGATCTGCGCGGAACTGGTCCACGGATATAACCGCCATCCGGCGTGGGACGAAGCCAGTTGCCAGGCCTGCTACTGCGCGGAAGAGCTTGAATCGCTTGAAGGCATCATCCCGGGCATCGACAGTGCCGCCCGCGCCTGCGCTGATGTGACGGAGGCGAGCGGATCGCGCTCCCAAAAAGCCGGACCTTGCGTAAGTTATGCCGGACTCGAAACTTTCATCCGCCTCCGCGCCAAACTAGATGGCTGTCTAACCGGCGCGCGCCTAGCAAAAGACCGGGCAGCCGAGGCCCTAACGAAAGTGATGATCCCCGAGGCGCTGGACTACCCGGTGTGAGCACTGAAACTCTCCAGACCCAGCCCGAACCATTGACCCGGCAGCGCATGGACGTGGACATCGTCTGCGTTGGCTTCGGACCGGCGACGGCGGGGTTTCTCACGACGCTCTCGAGGCAGCTACTTAAGGCGGACGGCACACCCGCCATAGAGAGCACGGTAACCCCAGGCATGCCTCCCCAGATCCTTTGCTACGAACGCGCGGATGACCTCGGCTTTGGCGTGTCGGGCGTCGTCACAAGGGCTCGCGGTTTGCGCGAGACCTTTCCCGACCTCGATCCGAAGCAGATTCCGATGGCTGCTTTGGTTGCGGAAGAAAAAGTTGTTTATTTGCTCGATCCCATTGGCGCGAGCCGGCGCTCATGGACAGTGCGCGCCGCGGATGCGTGCCTGCGCGCGTTCAAAGGTCTGTTGCCCTTAAAAAATGATGCCCTTGAATTGCCCTGGTCACCCGCGTTTCTACACAAAACCGGCGGGCTGGTGCTTTCGATGGGCCAGTTCATGCAATGGGTCGGCGCCCAGATACAGAGCACCGGCACTGTTCAAATCTGGCTGGGGACGCCTGTGTCCGAAGCGTTGATCGAGGATCGCAACGTGGTTGGCGTCCGGCTGCTTGACCAGGGGGTCGATAAGCAAGGCAAGCCGGGTGAAGGCTTCATGCCCGGAATGGACATCCACGCCGCGTTGACCGTCCTGGGTGATGGTCCGGTGGGGCCTGTGGGCCAGCAAATCGACGCGCAATTCGGAACACCGGAAAATCATCATTCGCGCGATTGGGCTGTCGGGATGAAGTTCGTAGTGGACCTGCCGGAAAACACGCCGCTTAAACCCGGCACAGTACTGCACACTTTCGGTTTTCCCGAGCCGGAGATCTTCGGTTTTTTCTATGTGCAGCCGGACCGAATCGCGTCGCTTGGAATCTTTGTGCCATCGTGGTTCGACAGCCCGATGCGCACCAGTTACCGCTATCTCCAACACTGGATGCTCCACCCCTATCTTTGGCGTTACCTCGAAGGGAGCAAGTTGCGCTCGTGGGGCGCCAAGACATTAGGCGAATCAGGCCGACGCGGGGAGCCCCACCTTGCCGGCAACGGCTACGCCCGCATCGGGGAAGGTTCAGGTAGCACAAACGTCCTCACCGGCTCGGGCATCGACGAAGCGTGGACAACCGGCACGCAACTTGCGGAAAGCGTTCTTGAGCTGCTCAAAGCCGGGAAAGCGTTCACGAAGGAGAACCTCGAACAGAGCTACGTGAGCCGGCGCCGGACAAGCTGGCTGGAAAGCGAAGCGCGTGTGGCTGAAAAATCGCGTGATGGATTCCAAAAGGGGTTCGTGCGCGGGATGGTGGGCATGGCTCTGGCGGGTTTGACCAACGGCCGCCTCGCCCTCAATGGGGAACCGGTTCCACCCTACCAACGCATTCCGACCCTCGAGGAATATTATCGCGGTAGAATCTCACCGGAGGAAATTGACCAACTCGGGAAGGAATGCCGGATTAAAGGCGTTTCGCTCCACAGCGCCTTGATGCAACGGTGCGGCTGGCCGGCGATCCCTTACGACGGCAAGCTGCTGGTATCGCACCAGGACGCATTGCTGCTGGGTGGCAAGGTGCAAGCGCCGCCAGGTTACGCGGATCATGTGGTTTTCCTCTACCCCGAACTCTGCCAAAAATGCGGCACGAAGATTTGCATCGAACTTTGTTCCGGTCAGGCGATCGCACCCGGCCAGGGAGGAGTGCCGGCATTCGACCGCGAAAAATGCGTGCACTGCGGGGCCTGTTACTGGAATTGCTCACAGTCCGTCCCCGGAAATCCCGAACGCATGAATATTGCCTTTCGCGCGGGCACAGGCGGCCTGCATTCCGCGGAAAATTGAAAGACCTGGAGGCCGCGAAATAGTGCGAAGAGCGTCTGACGTGTCATAATTTTCTTGAGTTCTGCGCGCAAGTTTGACGCTATTCACAATCAATTCTATGAACACCGCCTATCAAATCGTCGTGTGTGGCAGCATCGTGCCGGACCCACTTCAAACGCTGGAACCGGTAACAGGCCCCGCCGGCCCGGCCCTGAAGAATGAAATGATGCTCCCCGCGGTCCTGGATCCGTGGGCGAGCCACGCCCTTTACGAGGCAGCCAATTTCGCCAAACATTCCGCAGGCAGCAAAGTCTGGCTCGTCAGCCTTGGGCCGAAAGCCAAGCTTCAACAGGTGATGATGACCGTCGCCCAAAAAGTGCCGTTCGAACTCATCGCGCTTGACGGCCCAGCCAGCGGATTCACTGATGCCGCCGAGGTCGCCGCCCTGCTAACCGAAGCCATCCAGAGCATTCCCGGCCTGGATAAGGCGAAGCTGCTCGTGTTCGGCGGCTGGGAATCCGCCTCGCGCGGCGCGGGGGCGACGATGCAAATTGTCGGGGAGCGATTGGGCATCCTGGATCAGTTCCAGGGCGTGGACGAATTGAAGCTCAACCCCGACGGCTCGCTCGAAATTCTGGAACGGATCGAAGGGGGGAAACACCAGGTCTCGCGTTGCGTCTCCCCCCCTGCCCTGCTCGGATGGGCCACCGGAAATCTGCCCGAACCAAAAAACAATCCGCAGGTTGGTATGGTGAATATGCGAACCGCGATGCCCGCGCTTCAGAAGGCAAAGCCGGTGAAACTTGCCGGAGAAAGTTTAACGTTCAAAAGCGTTTCGTTGCCCAAGCAATTACGAGAGACAAAAATTGTGAAGGATAAGTCCGCAGACGACATTGCCCGCGAGATCGTGGAGTGGATCAGAAAATAGCGGCGAACAAAAACTCCGAACGCAGCTTTCGAATTATGGAAACGATTCTTCTTCTCGCACACACCGAACCGGATGGTACGCTTGCAAAATCGGCCTTCGAAATCCTAGGCGCGGCCACGTCCCTGAACTCCAGCCTGGCCGGTTCAAAAATTATCGCAGGCCTTGTGGGCGAAACCGTTCAAAGCGCCGCCGACTCCATTGCAAAGTGCGGCGCGGTTAAATTCCTCGGCGTCGCCGGAGCCGATTTCGCTCCCTCACGCTACGCGAGCGATGCGGCGGCAGCGGAAGCCATCTGCCGCGCGGCCAATGCCAGTCTCATATTGGCCCCCGCCACCGCCCGTTGGAACCGCGTTCTACCAGCTGTCGCGCAACGCCTGGGAGGTCATGCGGACACGCACATCACCGGCATCGAGGCAAGCAACGGTTCCATATCAGTCAACCGCTGGTATTACCGCCAGCGGATGGAGGCTTCGTTGCAACGCAAGGGGCGTCCATGGTTCATCCTACTTGAGCCTGGCAGCCAACCCGCCTGGGGAGGGGAACGCGCCCCGGCCAAAATGGAAACGATCAACGTCAATCTGCCCGAAACTTGCAAACGCACGACGGTGGTGGGCTTGCGCGAACCGACGGCGGATGCTCAGACCATTCGTCCCGATGCTGATTTACTCCTCGTCGCCGGCGCCGGATGGACCAAGAAACAAGCCGATGGCCAGCCGCACGTGAAAGAGGCCGAAAAACTGATTCTCGGCTGCCTTAAGCTGGCGCGGGCATCGCTCGGCAGCAGCAAATCTCTGGTGGATTTGAGTGGTGAAGGCCAGGCAACCCTCTCATTTTTGACGCACCTCAACCAAATCGGCCAGACGGGCTCGACTCCCCGACACGCCAAGGGATTAGCCACGTGCTGCCACGGCGAGGAGCCGCACACGGTCGGGTGGCGATTCGTCAACGAACGACGCGCGATCAACCTGGATCCCGGGTGCGGCTGGGCGCGCGGCAAGGCAGATGTGCTTTACGTCGCAGACGCATTCACCGTAGTGGCGAAGGTCAACGAGCTGCTTGCAGAAAAACCGGCTGCTTAGGCCAGGCCACAAAGCACGATTTCCAGACATGCCGGAACTGGAGTTCCGCCGATCAGACGCGAGTTAATCACGACTTCTGAAAGTTCCGCGTTTCCCGGCTCCTTTAGCCCAGACAAGCCCACGGGAGACGAAGGGGCTTTGGGAGAAATAAAAGCGCAAGGGCAGCGCCGCCGCCCGAGTGATCCCTATGCGCGCGGTCGTTATAACAGGACCGCGCTGTTTCCGGAACTCATCGAGCGACGGATTCCGCGCGATAAACAGCGCCGAGCCAGCGTCGCAGAGGTTGCTGGCAGCCACCATGAAGTCGATGCCCATGGCCTCACACAACTTCGCCGGGCCATTGGTCAGCGCTAACTGAGAGCCGACCCGCCGACGACTGCGCATGATGTCTTCACCGAACAGCGGCTCAACCGCGCGGATAAGCACGGCCTCCGCGACTCCGGCCGGCCGGCAAACCGCATTTATACAAAAGTGACAACCATAGATGAAGTAGACATAAGCGTGCCCCGGCGCTCCGAACATGACACGGTTGCGTCCCGTTAGCCCAACCGCCCCATGGCAGGCAGGATCATCGCTTAAATAAGCTTCAACTTCGACTATGGGCCCGCCGCAAGCTCCCCCGGGACCATTGCGAATCAGCCAGTGACCGAGCAACCTGCGCGCGACCACTTCGGCCGACGGCTTGTAAAACGACCTTGGCAACGGCGTAAAATTGCTCATTACGAGTTTCGGCCAAAAATGAACCGGACAATCCAGGCGAGGCAAGCAGAAGTTTGAAATCGGGCCCCGCTTTCGAAAGTTCCCCGATGCTTCAGGCACGCCCAACCAGACACCCAATCAAGCGCTAGCCAATACCCGCGTCGTTTGCTAATTTGTCGGTGAGCATGAAATCCTGGAGCAACCATTTGCTGGCCGAACCGTTGGAAGGGTTGGGCCGTATTACGCTATTGGCAAGAGAATCCATCGCTTCGCTCCTTACTTTCAAAGTCGCCTGGCGGGATCTGCTGTACCAGATCTACTTTGTCGGTGTAAAATCCCAGTCGGTGGTGCTCGTCACCGGGGCCTTTACAGGCATGGTGCTGGGGGCGCAAACGTATTTTCAATTTCACAAGGTCAAAATGGACACTGCCACGCTCGCAGTAGTGAGTGTCTCCATGTGCAGCGAGCTGGGACCGGTGCTGACCGGCTTGATGGTCGCGGGCCGAGTCGGTGCCGCCATCGCGGCAGAATTGGGTACTATGCGTGTCACTGAGCAAATCGACGCGCTCCGCACACTGGCCACCCATCCGGTTGATTATCTCGTCGTTCCGCGCCTGATGGCCCTGCATATCACGCTGCCATTGCTGACGGCGGAAGCCATCGCTGTTGGCATTGGCGCCGGTTATCTGGTTGGCGTTTACCTGCTCGGCATCGACCCAACTTATTCCTGGTACAACATGTTAAGATACACTGCCACCACGGACGTTGTGGTCGGGATAACCAAGGCTTTTATCTTCGGCGGCATCGTCGCCCTGATCGGCTGCTACAAAGGCCTTTATTGCGGCGAAGGCGCCCAAGGCGTCGGCCGGGCCACGACCGAGGCAGTGGTGTACTCGTCCATTGCGATTCTCATCTCAAATTTCTTTCTCACAATGACGTTGGGCAAGCTCCTTCACACTTTATGATTGAAGTGCGCGACCTGAAAAAGAGCTTTGGCTCGCTCACTATTCTGGATGGCATCAGCTTCCGGATTGAAAAAGGTGAATCGGTCGTTATCATCGGCCGCAGTGGCGGCGGCAAGAGTGTTCTCCTGAAACATTTAATCGGCCTGCTCAAACCCGACTCCGGGCAGGTCCTCATCGAAGGCCAGGACATTGTGCCGATGAATGAACGGCAATTGCTTAAAGTGCGCCACAGGTTCGGCATGCTGTTTCAGAGCGCGGCCCTGTTCGATTCCATGACCGTGGCGAAAAATGTGGGTTTCGCCTTCCGCCGCGATCGTTCCATGCCGGAAACGGAAATCGCCGGGAAGGTGGCGCGCATCCTGGAAATGGTGGATCTGCCAGGCACCGAAATGAAGAACCCTGCCGAGTTGTCGGGTGGCATGCGCAAGCGCGTCGGCCTTGCGCGCGCGATCATTTATCAGCCGGAAATTGTGCTCTACGATGAACCGACCACCGGCCTGGATCCGATCGTGTCCGACAGCATCGACAAGCTCATCCTGCGCGTGCGGGACCGTTTGGACGTGACGACGGTGGTGGTGACGCATGACATGCGCAGCGCGCGGCGGCTCGGCCAGCGCATCCTGATGCTGCACGAACGGAAGATTTATGCGGCAGGGACCCCCGACGAAATCTTTCAGTCGAAGGATCCTGTCGTGCGCCAGTTCATTGACGGCGTTTCAGATCCTAAAGAATACCTTTCTTGATATGAAAACTTCACGGTTGGAATGGAGAGTCGGCTTGTTTGTCCTGGTCGGCCTGATACTGATCGCCCTGCTCCTGCTGGGGTTCAGCAAAGGAATGACGTTCTTTCACTCAAACTACCGGATTCTGCTGCGTTCCCAAAATGTCAGCGGATTGAAGGTTCGAGCCGGGGTGCTCATGTCCGGCGTACAGGTGGGCACGGTCACCGACCTCAAGCTCGCCCCCGACGGCAAAAGCGCGATTATCACGCTCGGCATTTACAACCAATACCGGATACATAAAGACGCCCAGTTTATCATCGAACAGTCAGGTTTTCTTGGTGACCAGTACGTGGCCATCCTCCCCACCGCCAATCAGGGGGATGTCTTTCACAACGGGGATGTCGCCGAGGCGGAGGTGCCCTTTAATCTCCTACAGGCGCTGCAAAAGGTGAACGGATTCGTCCAACACATCGACCAAACCGCCCAGCGCCTCGATGATTCCATCGCCGATGTGCGCCGCCTCGTGCTGAATGAAACGACGCTGACAAATCTAGCTACAATGGTCGGCAATTTTCGGCTAGTTTCGGAGCGTGCGCTAAAAACCGTGGACAACATCGACTCAATGGTGGCGGCCAACGCCCCGTCGATTGCCGTCTCCGCGAGCAACCTCCTGTTCTTTTCGGAGGAGATTAACCAGTTCGCGGGGGCCTTAAGCAACGTACTCTCCACCAATGCCCCCCAGGTAACTGCGGCGGTGAAACACATTGAATCCTCCACTGCGGCATTGGAGGGTATTATGGCTGAAATGCAGGCGGGCAAAGGTTTGGCCGGAAACTTGCTGAAAAACAGGCAACTTGCGGCTGATGTGTCGCAAATTGCCAACAATTTGAGCATTACAACCAGCAATTTGAACCGGCTTGGCCTATGGGGCATCCTGTGGCAGCATAAACCTGCCGGCACCAGCACCAACTCGCTCACACCGGCCAAAGTCCCGTTAACGACGCCCAAGACGCCCTTCGAGTAACTTATATGTCATTGTGGATCATTCGAATCCTTTTCTTGTCCCTGTGCACGCTTGGCGGCTACGCCGTCAGCCAGGTGCGCCCTGAATTTGTCAGCGGCCCCTTCAGCGGCCTGCTTGGTGCTGTCGTCGGTTTCGGCTTCGGCTGGCTAATGATCGCTATCGATGAAATGCTCAAAGGCTTTTCGCTCCGCGCCTTTTCCGCAACCACTTTCGGCTTGTTACTGGGCACCGTTGTCGCCTTGCTCATCGACAACTCCGGTCTGTTCGAGTACGCGGAGCACACCTCGACACGCTGGCTCATCCGCCTCTGCCTCTTTCTCAGTTTCGGCTACATTGGCATCGTTCTGGCCATGCGGAGCAACAAGGAGGATTTTTCCCTCATCATCCCTTACGTCCGCTTCGCCCCGCAAAACAAACCTGACAATCTCCTTTTGCTCGACACGAGCGTTATTATTGATGGCCGCATTGCCGATTTGATCGAAGCAAATTTCCTGGAAGGTCTCATTGTCGTGCCGCGTTTTGTCCTAAAGGAGTTGCAGCAAGTTGCCGATTCCAACGATCCCATCAAGCGCGCCCGCGGCCGACGCGGCCTGGAAATGCTTAACCGCATTCAGCACAACCCACGCAATGAGGTCAAAATTCACGAGGGCGATTTCCCGGACGAAAAAGAAGTGGACACCAAGCTCGTTCGCCTGGCGAAACACTTGGGAGCGAAACTCTTCACCAATGATTATAACCTTGGCAAGATCGCGGAGTTGCAGTCCGTCATTTATGTGAACCTCCACGAACTGACGCAGGCACTGCGCGTGGTCCTGTTGCCGGGCGAGGTGCTCTCCCTGCGCATTGTGCGCGAGGGCAAAGACAAAGGCCAGGGTGTTGGTTATCTCCCCGACGGCACCATGGTGGTGGTCAACAACGCCCAAACCGCCATCGGGCAGCAAGTTGACGCACAGGTACAAAGCTTGCTCCAAACCGGCGCCGGCGTCATCGTCTTTGCCGACTTCAAACAGCAAACAGCGCCGACTTTCTCCAATTCGCTTCCCAGATGAGCCTCGTCACCGCCTTCACCGGCTTCCGATGATTGCCACCAGGAATAAACAGCTCGCGGGCCTGGATAGGCTTCTTCCCCGAGGTGAAGTCAGCTTTGAGCCATCGGTTCTGGCCGAACATGCCGGCGACAAATGGTTCGCCTCCCACAAACCAGATGCGGTCGCAAAGCCGCGCAGCACGAAATCCGTCTCGGCGCTCCTTCGCTTCGCCAACGCGCGTAATATCGCGGTGACTCCGCGTGGAGCCGGCCATGGTTACGTGGGCGGGTGCGTGCCGGTGCGCGGCGGCATTGTGCTTTCGCTGGCTCGAATGAATCGCATCAAGGAAATCAACGCGGCCGATTTTGTCGCGGTGGTGCAGCCAGGTGTGATCACCGAATATCTTCAGACCGCAGTTGAACGAAAAGGACTGTATTATCCACCAGATCCGGCCAGCCAAGATGAAAGCTTCATCGGCGGCAACATTGCCACGAACGCCGGCGGGCCGCGCTGTTTGAAGTACGGCGTCACGCGTGATTACGTGCTCGGGTTGGAAGCCGTTCTGGCGAATGGAACGGTCGTGCGCGTTGGCGGGCGCACCCACAAGAACAGGACTGGATTTGACTTTGCCAGGCTCTTCACTGGTTCCGAAGGACTGCTGGCTGTTATAACCGAAGCGACGTTGAAGCTGCTACCCCTGCCCCCTTTTCGCGCTTGTCTGGCCGTTGGGTTCTCGTCGGCGCGCAACGCCATCCGCGCGCTGCACGCGATTTTTGCTGCCGGCTTCCTGCCTGCCGCGCTCGAAATTGCCGATGCCTTCACGCTCGCGGCCGCGTACAAGCGCACCAAAAGCCCCCGGCTGCGCGGGTGTCAAGCGCACCTAATCATCGAGCTTGACGGCCAGGAACGCTCAGTTCGCTCGGAGTTGGGCGATGTCAAACGCATCGTGCACCGGCAGAAGCCGCTGTTTGTGGAACCAGGCTTCGGCCGCAAGCAGTGTGAGGAAGTTTGGAGAATCAGGCGTGAGTTTTCCTATTCGTTGCGCGACACAGGCCTGACCAAACTGAATCAGGACATTGTGGTGCCTCGTGGCCGACTGGAGGATTTGTTCCGCTTTACAGCGCAGTTGCAAAAGAAGCATGGCGTGCCGATCGCCTGTTTCGGCCACGCCGGCGACGGCAACATCCATGTCAATGTAATGGTGGATTACAAGGAACCACGCGCGTCACTCCAGGCAGACGCCACGCTCGATGAACTTTTTGGCAAGGTGATCGAATGGAAAGGCGCCATTTCCGGCGAGCATGGCATTGGCCTCGCCAAGAAAGAATGGTGGCCACTGGCTGTTTCAAAGGAAGTCCGCACGCTTCACCGCACCATAAAACGCGCACTCGACCCGCACGGGATTTTGAACCCAGGTAAATTTACTTAATATTCGCAATCAGCCACAGCCTGCCTGGTCTGACCCGAATAAATCGCCCGTCCGAACTCTGCAAATCGGCGTTCAGCCGGACGGAGTCCTCCTAACTCGACAAGACCACCGCTCAACCAGGTGAACGGCGGTCTCAAAGAAAAAATCTGGCGTCTGCTAGCGCCGATCCTGATAGCCACCGCCACGGTCACCGCGGAAACCACCACCTCCACCCGGAGGGCGATCTTCACGGGGACGCGCTTCATTAACTGTCAGCGGGCGGCCCCTGAAAGTCTTTCTGGTGAAACATGGAAATGGCCTTGGTCGCATCTTCTTGCGAGCTCATTTCGACAAAGGCAAAGCCGCGCGAACGCCCGGTAGCCCGGTCTTGCATGATGTTAACTGCCATGACCCCGCCAGCTTGCGCGAAGTGGTCTTGCAGATCGTTTTCGGTTGCTGTGAAGGGCAGGTTTCCTACGAATAATTTGGACGCCATATTTGCTTTATTATCTCTGCCACAAGGACCCAGCGAACGTTCCCATGCTCAGGTTTCAAATCGTCTGCTATTAAGCACTAAGGACGATTTCCGCAACATCAGATCCCTGCTGCCGAGCGGCCTCAACTTAAAAAGAGAATCCGAAGACGCACAAGAAAAAATAGCTGGCGGCCAGCTAAGCCCGGGCACCTTCTGCCGCCCCCGCGATCAGAACAACAAACTCTCCCTTCAATGACCGTTTCTTCACCTGCTCCAGCAATTCCGCCGGACTGCCGCGCATGAATTCCTCGAACTTTTTTGTAAGCTCGCGGGCCAACACAACCTGGCGTTCGGGGAAAACCTCTTTCAGCTCCAACAGCAATTTTTCGACCCGGTACGGCGACTCATACAAAACCAGAGTGCCGGTGAAAGTCCCAAGCCGCTCCAGGCTCTTGCGGCGCTGCCCCGGTTTATGCGGCAGGAAACCGATAAAATGGAATTCCATCGCCGGCAACCCGCTCGCTGTCAGCGCCGCCACAAGCGCACTGGGTCCGGGCACAGATTCGACCCGGAAGCCGGCGGCAATCGCCTGCTTGACCACGCGTTCGCCCGGGTCGCTGATTCCGGGGCTGCCGGCATCGCTAACCAGAGCAATCCTCTCCCCACGACCCAAACGCTCAATGATTTCCTCGCTCCTCCGGGCTTCATTGAACCGGAAGTAGCTCAGTTGCGGTTTGGAAATGCCGAAGTGCTTCAACAGTTGCCCGGTTCGCCTGGTGTCCTCTGCCGCCACGATGTCGCACTGCTTGAGAGTCCGCAAGGCGCGAAGCGTGATGTCTTCGAGGTTTCCGATCGGCGTTGCGACCAGATAGAGTGTGCCTGGCCTTAGCTCCGGCAGGTTGTGTTCCATGCTACTTGCTTATTCCCCGCTCGCTCGCTCGCACAAACTCAGTCAGATGTTGAATCTCCGGCAATCCCGGCAACTCCTTCTCGATTCGTGCCAATGCGTTGGAAATCGTCAAACCCTCGCGGAACAGGATTTTGAACGCGTGCCGCAAGGCCGCCTGGGCCTCCTCAGAGACGCCGTTCCGGTCCAGGCCAACCTTGTTAAGAGTGCGTGTTTCGGCAGGATTGCCGTCAACGATCATATAGGGCGGGACATCCTGCACAACCTTAGCACACCCGGCCACCATCCCCATCGTCCCAATCCGGCAAAACTGATGCACGGCCGACAAACCGCCCACCAACGCGTAATCTTCAATAACCACGTGCCCCGCCAGCGCCGCCATGGACACAATCACCCGGTTACCCATCACCACGTTATGCCCGATATGGCTACCCGCCAAAATGGTGTTGTGCGAACCAATGATCGTCGCCTCCCCGTCCCCCGTGGCGCTATGGATCGTTACGCATTCCCGGATTGTATTTTCATTCCCAATCTCAGTGCGAGTGAGGCCGCCCTTCCATTTCAAATCCTGCGTCTTCAGACCAATACTCGCGAACGGGTAGATCTCATTCGCCTCGCCCAGCCGCGTATGACCGTCGATCACGACATGGGAAAGCAACCGGCAACGCGCGCCCATCACCACGTTCTCGCCGATAACGCAATACGGCCCAATCTCGCAATCCGCGCCAATCTGCGCCTTTGGATGAATTATCGCTGTCGGATGAATCATATTACTCCCGGATTTAAGGCCTCAGCCTTTCGATTTCAGTCGCCGGGCTTTGGATTCGGCAATTCCAGCTTCCTGCGCTCGCAACGCAAGCCAGACGCTAGGATTCACTTATCATGAAGGTGACTTCGGCTTCGCTGACAATTTCTCCCAGCACTTTGCAAACGCCTTTGGCCTTGCCGATCTTGCCCCGCGCTTTCGTCAATTCCACATCAATAACCAGCACATCCCCAGGGTACACGGGCTTGCGCCATTTCACATTTTCCGCCGACATGAAGAAGGCAATTTTGCCCAAGTTTTCGGCGTTTTTCAGCATAAGAAACCCGGCCACCTGAGCCATGGCTTCCAATTGCAACACGCCGGGCATGATCGGATGACCGGGGAAATGCCCCTGAAAATACGGTTCATTGATTGTGACATTCTTGACGCCGGTAATCCGGTTGCCTTCCATCATCGTTATCCGGTCCACCATTTGAAAGGGATATCGATGCGGGAGCATTTTCATCACCCCGTGGATGTCGATTGCACCAATCTGAGCCCGCGCTTCCTCAACCGAGGCCGCCGGAGCCGAAGCGGCTTTCGGCATGGGGGGCGGAGGCGCGAACGTCTGGACTGCCACAATTGGCTTGCGCATCTGGGCAGCGATCCTCCGCACCAACTCGCAGTTCGCCGCATGGCCAGGCTTGATGGCAATCAAATGCCCGTGCACTGGCCGGCCCAGCAGCGACAAGTCCCCCACAATATCCAGCATCTTGTGCCGGACAAATTCGTCGGGATAACGCAATGGCTCGGTCGTCAGAACGGCATCATCGCGAATGACAACCGCATTCTCAAGGCCGCCGCCTTTGATCAAACCATTGGTGATGAGGTACTCGATTTCCTCGTAAAAACAAAAGGTGCGCGCGTGTGAAAGCTCGCGCTCCCATGTCTTGGGTGAGAGCTCGACGCTGTAAAATTGCGTAAACCGCCCTTGTTTGTCCGCGCTGGTGCAAGTGATCTTAAAGCCTTCATCCGGAAACAGCGTCATCACCGTCTCTCCCATCTCCAGTTCGATCGGCTCGATCACCACGAACGCATCGCGCTTCTCGTCCTGCGGCACAATGCCCGCCGTCTGAATCATCCTGCAAAACTCACGCGCACTGCCGTCAGCGATCGGTGGTTCGTTCGCATCGAGCTCCACTATCGCGTTATCGATGCCATAGCCGGCAAAGGTCGCGAGCACGTGCTCGACTGTGTGAACGCGGGTGTTGCCTTTCGCCAATGTGGTTGAACGATTGTTTTCGACAATGTTCTCGACCCGCGCCTCAATCTCCGGCTTCCCATCCAAATCCACACGCCGGAACCGGATGCCGGTGTTGGGCAGCGCAGGCAGGAAAGTCATCGTTACCCGATTGCCGCTGTGCAAGCCGACCCCGGAATAACTTGCCGGTTGATTAAGGGTTTGCTGGTATAGCACAAGCCCATTAAATAGACCTCGGGTTCCCTTGACAAGCCCGGGATAATCCCAATTATCACCTCCTCCCGTCGTACCAGGTATGGCACGCCGCGCGATCAGTCAGGGTCTTCCGGTTTCGAAAAATCGCTTTCAGCAGAAATCGAAAATGCTCGCGCAACGTGTACAGACGCATTTTCCGCCCGGAGGTCAGCAAAGGATGCCGATGCAGGATGACGATGGTCTTCCCCTCAGCGCGAGCCAGTCTCTTCAATCGGCGGCTCCAGTCGATTTCCTCACCTGCAAAGAGCTCATTGCTGAAGCCCCCAACTTTACGAAATGTCGCAGTTTCGCAGAAAATGAATGACCCTGCCAGATACCTTGCCGCGCGGCTGATTCTGTTCCAAAGCCGCACTGTCAGATTAGCTATCGGATAATCTCCATCCATCCTCAGCGTCGCTCCACCGGCCACACAGTTCCCTGTTTGAATCTGTTCCGCGACCTCGCGAAACAATGCCGCGCTTGGCTGTGAATCCGCATCTGTGAAAATCAGCCAATCACCCGAGGCCGCCGCTGCCCCGGTATTGCGCGCGCGCGCAATCTGGTTCAGCGGCTCAAAAACAACCCTTGCCCCTCTTGAACACGCCAGCTCCGCCGTGCGGTCGGTCGAGTTATTGTCACAGACAATCAACTCGGTTTTCCACCCCAACCGCGCGAATTCATCCTTCCCCAGGCTGGCGCAGCGAAGGGCTGTCTCAATAAGGCTTTCCTCATTGAACGCGGGGATGATGATGGAGATTTTCATTTACGCTCCCCATCTCTGGACCCGGTCGTCGGGTACGAATCTTGTAACCATAAAACTGTACAACTAAGTTTCAAAGAATGAGTTTAGTCAGCGCGTTTGCGTCTTCGGTCCGGAAGCACCCGGACAAGGTCGCCCTGTTCTGGGGCGACCGCGAATATTCCTACACTGAACTCTGGTCCCAGTCCATCTTCGTGTCGGAACAACTCAAGCAGCGCTTCGGTGTTCAGGCGGGCGACCGTGTCGGGCTATGGCTCAAGAATTGTCCTGAGTTTGTTACCTCGTTTTTTGGAATCGTCCGCACCGGGGCGGTAGTTGTGCCAATCAACAACTTCCTGAAACCTGACGAGATCAATTACATTCTGGGCGATGCGGGGATCGATGTGCTGGTCACGGATGCTGAGCTCAGCGCACATCACCACGCTCTTGAGTCCGCACGACCGCACTTGAAGCTATTCAAGATCGAAACCTTCGCTGAAGAGGGAGTCAAGCGCAGGTATGCAGAGGAGGAAGAACGCCAGACACCCGAGACCGGAGACCGGGGGGCGGTGGCGTCGGAGTTGGCTGTGTTGATTTACACGTCGGGGACGACGGGGAGGCCGAAGGGCGCAATGCTTTTACACCGTAATTTGCTGCATAACGTCGAAAGCTGCCGCATAGTGCTGCAAACGGTGGAAGGGGACCGTTTCGCCGTTTTGCTGCCCTTGTTTCACAGCTACATGCTGACGGTGGGGATGTTGCTGCCATTGCTGGTGGGCGGGTCGATTGTTCTGGTCAAATCGCTGCATCCGGTGCGGAACGTGTTGCAGGAGATTATCCTACGAAAGGCGACAGCGCTTCCGGCCATCCCACAATTTTACCGCAGCATGGTCAACGCGCCGATGCCAGAACCCCTGCCCTTGCGGCTTTGCATTAGCGGCGCGGCGCCTTTACCAGTGAAGATCCTGGAGGAGTTTGAAGCTAAATTTCATATCCCGTTAATCGAAGGATACGGATTGAGCGAAGCGAGCCCGGTAGTGACGAAGAACCCGCTCGATGGCAGGCGCAAAGCCGGTTCCATCGGCCTGCCGATTCCGAACGTGGAGGTGAGCATCCAGGATGATACGGGGCGCGAGTTGGGCGCCAACGAAGCCGGGGAGGTTTGTGTTCGTGGAGGTAATGTGATGGCGGGTTACTGGAAAAATCCGGAGGAAACGGCCAAGGTGATGCGCCACGACTGGCTGTTGACTGGGGATATCGGGTGCCGCGACGAGGATGGATATTATTACATCACGGATCGCAAGAAGGACATGCTGCTGGTGAATGGGATCAACGTTTATCCGCGTGAGATCGAAGAAATTCTTTATCAGTATCCGGGTGTGAAGGAGGTGGCGGTGGTCGGGAAGCCTGATTCACGCAAGGGCGAGTTGCCGATTGCCTTTATTGCGGCCAATGAGGGGGAGGTCCTGGGAGAGGCGGCTCTGCTAAATTTCGTGCGAAAGCGGCTGGCGGATTACAAAGTCCCCCGGAAGGTGGTATTCCTGCCATGTTTGCCGAGGAACGCCACCGGGAAGATTTTGAAGACAGAACTACGCACAATTAAGCTTTAATGGTTGGGCGATATTGATTTGTATTACATTGTAGTTAAGCATGTTAAATCGATTGTTGCCTGGTATTTTTAGCCCGGAATAATCAGTCGCCGCCAAGGATTATATCCGTATTGCCCTCTATTTTTCGGCGTTGACGCCAGGGATAGGGCCCGCCTAAACTATTAGAAGTAACTGCTGCGGCGCATGAAGCGTCGGAGCAGCAAACTTTTTCTATGCCCGAAGGATACTGTGTTAAATGCAAAGCCAAGAAGGAGATCGTGGGTGGAGTGGAGGAAACGATGAAAAACGGGCGGAAAGCCATCAAAGGCAAATGCCCCACCTGCGGTACGGTGATGTTTAAGATTATGGGCGGCAAGGCCGCCAACACGGTGCCGGCCGAAACCGAGCCGGGAAAACCCTCCGTGACGAGCTAGTGCCTATGTCCGAGCAACTCGCTTACGTCATCATCACGCCCTATTCCCTGTACAAATCACGCACGGGCGGGATTCTGAGCCGACTGGTGACTCGGACCGGCCTGGGACTAGTGGCAGCACGGATGTTTGGTCCGAGCGAGGAACTGATCAGGAAATATGCCGAAGAAACGATTTCGGCCAATGATCCTCAGGACCGGAAGATCCAACAGCTCATATACGATTACATCCTACGAAACCTTTTGCCTGAGCCGAAAACGGGGCGGCGGCGACGGGTATTAATGCTGTTGTTTCAGGGTGAAGACGCGGTGCGCAAAATACGGTCAGTCGTCGGCAATGTGAGCATGGACCGCCGGGGCGGTGAGACGATCCGGGATACCTACGGGGACCTAATCGTTGACCACGACAACGAAGTCCGTTACTTCGAGCCGGCGGTGTTGGCGGCGCCGACCCCAGCGGAAGCCGAATCCAAGCTCAAACTCTGGGCACATTACTCGGACACAGACGGCGGTGTGCTCGAAAATGTCATAACCTACGGACCGGGAGAGCGTCCGCAACGCACGTTAGTGTTGATTAAGCCGGAGAATTTCCGGTTTCCGACGGGCCGCCCCGGAAACATGATTGATTTCTTTTCCCGCACGGGACTCTTCATTGTGGGCGTCAAGGTCCACTGCATGAGCGTGGCCCAGGCATTGGAGTTCTATGGACCGGTGCGGGAGGTGCTGAGAACAAAGCTCAAGGATGCCGTTGGAGCGAAGGCGAAAACGGCGCTGGAAAAGGAATTTGGGTTCACGATAGGCACCGAGGAAGAACGGGGACTGGGCAACATGCTTGGCCCGCTGGTCGGGGACATTCAGTTCGAAAATATCGTCAGATTCATGGCCGGCCGAGCACCCTCCGAGTGCCCGCCAGGCGAAGTCAACAAGCCCGGTTCGGAAAAGTGCATTGCGCTGGTTTATGAGGGAGCGGAAGCAGTGCGCAAAATCCGCGATGTCCTTGGTCCGACTGACCCGTCCAAGGCGCCGCCAGGTTCGATTCGGCGTGAATTTGGCCAGACCATCATGGTCAATGCGGCTCATGCGAGTGATTCGGAGGAAAACGCGCGACGCGAGATGGGTATAGTGAAGGTTGGGGAGAACACTTTCCGACAAAGCGTGGAGAAGTTTTACGGGAAGGTCTGACGGAACTGGTGAATGAGCAGGCGATCGGGCTGTGAATCGGAAGTTGTCCGCTGCTTTTGCCTGCCGTGGTATTTTCTGCCATCCGCAACGGTCTTCCGTGTTTTGTCCCCGGAGTTCTGGAAAAATCGGGTCTGACGGTTTAGCTGATTATGGCAGTAGAGATTCAAATCACTTACGAGGGCGGTCTTCACTGTGCGGCAATCCATGGACCGTCCAGACAGACCTTAACCACCGACGCGCCATTGGATAATGGGGGCAAGGGGGCTGCCTTTTCGCCCACAGACCTGGTCGCCACAGCACTGGGAACGTGCCTGGCGACGATCATGGGACTCGTCGCTCAACGCAACAACCTGAACCTTGATGACCTCAGGATCCAGGTCATTAAGGAGATGGTGTCGGAACCGGTCCGACGCATCGGCTCGCTAAGAACCCGGCTGGTATTCCGCAACGGGAAATCGTTGTCCGCCGCCGACCGAGCCAAGCTGGAGGCGGCAGCGAAAGCCTGCCCGGTCAAACAGAGCCTGCATCCGGATGTGAACCTGCCGTTAGAATTCGTGTACGAGGATTAAATTTATCGAGGGCCGCAGGCCACAGCGGGATCGTGGCCATAGATTGCAGCTACCACCAGAGTGTTTAACTGCTTGCTACACGACCCAGATTTTTGGGGTCCGTTGCAGCATTTCCAGCAGGCGGGCGTCGGCGGCGGGGAATTTGTAGTCCTTCAATTCGACGGGAGTCACCCATTTGAAAGCGGCACAGCCGAGTGGCCTGGGTTCGTGCCGCCGCCACTGGCAACGAAAGAATTTCAGATGAACGGTCTTCTCCGAATACGCATGGATGAGACTTTCCACCAACTCTCCCACCCCGACCTCTATACCCAATTCCTCACGCAGTTCACGGTCCAAACATTCTTCGAAAGTTTCATCATTTTCGCGTTTGCCGCCCGGGAATTCCCAGAGGCCGCCAAGGTGCGCCTCGGGATGCCGCTGAGCAATAAGAAGCCTGCCTTTCCGAAACACGAGCGCGGCGGCGACGTCGATGATCTGCATGAGGCACGCTATTGGAATCAGCGCCCGATGCTCTTGTAAATGAACCCGAGGCGTTTCATCTCGGCCGGGTCAAAAAGATTACGGCCGTCGAATATGATGGGGTGGGAGAGGGCTTGGCGGGCGCGAGCGAGGTCGAGTTTCTTGAATTCGCCCCACTCCGTGGCGACCACCAGGGCATCGCAGCCATCGGCGACTTCGTTCATGTCCTCCACAAACGTGACCTCTTTGAGGACAGCCCTGGCTTTATCCATCGCCTTGGGGTCGTGGACGCGAAGGGTGGCTCCCTCTTTCTGGAGGCGATGGCAAAGATCGATGGCGGGAGAGCTGCGAATGTCGTCAGTGTTCTGCTTGAAGGCGAGGCCAAGCACGCCGATTTTCTTCTCCTTAAGCACCCAGAGCGTATCGACGATTTTCTTTACGAACCGTTCCATCTGCCGGGAATTGATATTCTGCACTTCCTTGAGCAGTTTGAAATCGTAGCCGACCTGTTCGGCGATCTTGATGAAGGCGCTCAAGTCCTTGGGGAAACAGCTTCCGCCGAAGCCGAGGGAAGCGTCGAGGAAGCGTCGCCCGATGCGCACATCCATACCCATGCCGGCGGCGACCTCCTGAACATTGGCGCCGGTGGCCTCGCACATAACCGAAATAGCGTTAATGTAGGAAATCTTCAAGGCGAGGAAGGAATTGGAGGCGTGTTTGATGAGCTCAGCAGAGTTGATGTCAGTGACAATCACCGGGGCGTTGAAAGGCTTATAAATCTCCTTCATTGCCTGCACGGGCCGCTGGGAACGGACGCCGACAACAATGCGGTCCGGGCGCATCAAATCCTCGACAGCGAAACCTTCACGAAGGAATTCCGGGTTGCTAACGACGTCGAAATCCACCGGCGTTTTGCAGTAGCGTTTGATGGTTTCAGCGACTTGATCGCCGGTTTTGACCGGCACGGTGCTTTTATCAACAATGACCTTGTAACTGGCCATCGAGGCGGCGATTTCGCGAGCGACCTTCTCAATAAAACTCAGGTCCACAGAACCGTCGGGAAGCGGGGGGGTGGGCACGGCGATGAAGATCACATCCGATTGCCGCACTCCCTCGGCGGTGCTGACGGTGAAGCTCAGACGGCCGGCCTGAGTGTTTTTCCTGACCAATTCTTCCAGGCCCGGTTCAAAAATAGGAATGCCTCCGGCCTGCAGGACCTTGATTTTTGCGGGATCGTTATCGACGCAGACGACCTGATGGCCAACCTCAGCGAAGCAAGTCCCCGTGACCAGACCAACATAACCGGTTCCAATAATTGTCAGTTTCATAAGCCAGCCAGGTGGGTGGACGGAAAGTCAAGATCAGGGCTTCTCGAGCGTGATGGGCATGTTGTTGGTCGGAGACGGTGCTGTGGGAAACAGGGCCGGATATTTCATCCTCAACTCTTCGAGGCGCATGCCCGCCTCGGAACCAAGTGAGTCATAAGGATTGCTGCGGTAGACGTCTTCAAAAAGATTGCGGGCCGGTTCCGGTTTGTTTTGGGCTTCGAACAACCGCGCGAGGGCGAATTTAGCCTGGGGGATGACGCTTTGGCCGGGATGGCGCTGGACGAGGTCGCCATAGGCGGCGATAGCTTCATCGGTTTTGCCTTGAGCATCCAGGCAAGCAGCGATGCCCAGCAGGGCCTCGCCAACCATGGGGTTGTCGCCATACTCGCGCCGGAAGCGGTCGAATTGCGTTTTAGCCTGGTCATATTGGCCTTCGATAAAAAGGCTGCCGGCAGCCAGCAGCAGGGCGCGAGGGCCGGCGCTGGAATCGGAGTACGTGGAGGCGAGTTTGAGGTAAGCGCCGGAGAGATTGGAGCGCGTGGTATTCTGGGCCAACAAGACACCCGACAGAGCCTGGCCGGCGGCGATTTCTTTTTCGTCGTGCTGCCAGATTAAAAACCAGATGAACAGGCCGAGCGCCACCAGGATGGCGGCACACCAGGCGACGGGTTTCTTTCTGACTTCAAGCCAGGCCCACACTTTGTAAAAGCTGATCGACTCGGTAACATCAGTTTCCATACAGGGGGTGCAATGTTCCGGCCAGAACATCAAAACGCAAGCTTGAAATGACAGGATGAGATTTGTTCCTTTCCCCTACCCTGCGCAGTCTCTATCCTGTTCCTTCCGGCGGTCCACTTTGAAACTGTTTACAATGAAAAGTATATGCAATCATTACCAACTGTCTTACTAAGGCCGGGGGAAGCCGACCGCATCCTGGCGGGTCATCCCTGGGTTTATCACACTTCCATCCTTCGTCTGACCCAGCCCGCCGCCGATGGCGACCTGGTCCAGGTGAAGGATCATCGCCAGCGGTTCCTGGGTGTTGGCTTCTACAATTCAAAATCGAGAATTAATGTGCGCGTGCTTTCACCGGAGCGGATCGAGGTAAGCCAGGCGTTCTTTGAGGAACGGATTCGCGCGGCGCTGGCCGTGCGGCAGAAACATCTGCCGGGCGCAACCTCGTTCCGCGTCGTAAACGCGGAGAGCGATTTCCTGAGCGGGCTGATCGTGGATAAGTACGAAGACGTGCTGGTGGTCCAGACTTCCTCGCTCGGCATGGACCAGCGGAAACCGATGATCCTGGCCGCGCTGCAAGGGATATTCTCTCCGCGCGCGATTGCCGAACGCAACGAGCTTTCGTCGCGGAAGTTTGAAGGCCTGCCCGATGCGAATGGCATGCTGGCGGGAAAAATTGACGGGCCATTCCCCGTCAAACTGAATGGCCTGCAATTCGAAGTAGATGTGGTCCGGGGCCACAAGACGGGTTTGTATCTCGATCAGCAAGTGAATTATCAACGTGTGGCCAGGCTGGCGCAGGGAGCGCAGGTTCTGGATTGTTTCAGCTTTTTAGGCGGCTTCGGCCTGCATGCAGCCAAGGCCGGCGCAGCCCACGTCCACATGCTCGACCAGAGCGCGGATGCGACGGCGGCAGCCGGTCGCAACGCGGCGGCGAACGGGTTGAAAGAGATCTGCTCGTCCGAAACGACGAACGTGTTCGACTGGCTGAAGGCGCAAACGGTCACGCAACCGCACGAAAAAATTGTTCCGCGCTGGGACCTGATTGTGCTGGACCCGCCGTCTTTCACCCGCAACCGGGCATCGGTGCCGGATGCGTTGCGCGGCTACAAGGAAATCCATCTCCGGGCGCTGAAGCTGCTGAAGACGGGCGGAACGCTGGCCACGTTCTGCTGTTCCCACCATGTGGATGCGGGGTTGTTCCAGGACACGCTGCTGTCCGCCGCATTTGACGCGCGGCGAGTACTTCGCCGGGTGGCCATCTACTCGCAGTCACCGGACCATCCGGTTGTGCCGATGATACCCGAGACGGAGTATTTGAAAGGGTTTGCGTTCGAAGTCGTGCGGTGAAGATCCGGGCGCCCGCTGAAAGTATCCGAAGTTACGTCCGAGGATGGCTGACAGGCTTCAGCAAGTCCCTCTGCCAGTTCATCAAATCAAGCTGATGCTTGTCCCAATCGTAGGCGAGGTCGGAAAGGGTAGCGCGGCTGGCAATAAGGGTGGCATCGATGCCGAGCTCAGCTGCGCGAGCATCGCGAAGTTTCTGCAGCTCTATAAAACGCCGCCGCTCACCCTCGCTGGGGTGGCGACTGGTGAAACACAGCGGTTTGGGATGGTGGTCCGCAGGGAACCGGAGCCCCTGCTCGATAGCTTTGGTCAGGCCACTCCGGCGGCGTTCTGACAGGTGTTTCGGAAGGAAGGGCTCGATGGATTTTAAGTTCACGCACGACGCCTCGGAGATTCCCACGAGAGCCTCATGGCTCATGACGAAGAACGGCGGTTTGTTAGCGGCAATCGCCTCGGCTTCACGCCAGCGCCATAGCTCGCGCAAGACAGCCAGAGCCGGACGGCTGAGCTGATGGCTGCCTTTCAAGCGCCAGACGGAGTCCATGTCGGGCTGCCGATTCCGCGTGGAATCGGCAATGAGACGGGCACAATATTCCTGATGCCAGGCAAGCCGTCCTTTGGAATTGAGTTCGGATTTGAACGAGTCCGCAAGCGATTTGAGGTAATGGGTGTCGTTGCGGGCGTAACGCGCCATCCGCTCGGTTAAAGGGCGCAACGCCCAATTGGCTTTTTGGGGTCCCTTCTCAAGTTTGACGCCCAGGTGCTTTTCGACGAGGTGGCTGAGGCCGAACTGACGCAGGCCCAGCAAGCGCGCGGCCAGCATGGTGTCGAAGATCGCACCAGGGATAAACTCATGATGCTTGCACAAGAGGCGCAAGTCGTAATCGGCGCCGTGCATGATTAATTCATGGCCGGCAAGGGCGTCGAGCAGCGGGTCGAGAGAGAAACCCGCGAGCGGATCAACAAGCACGTCGCCGGCCACGGTGCTAATCTGGATCAGGCACACCTTCTCCGGGTAAGCGTGCAAGCTGTCGGCCTCGGTATCCACAGCCACCCAAGTGGCGGCATGGAGCTTCGGCAGAAATTCAGCGAGCTTTTGTCCGGTCTCGATCACGCGGGGAATATAAGTAACACAGGGGAAACCGGAAGGGAAAAGGGAACCGCAATGTAACGATTCAGTTTTGGCGGAACTGGGCATCTTTTTTTGACAGATTAATCTTGCTATTCCGCCAAAAGTCGCGATTGTTCATGTGTCCATTAGATAGCTTGTCAATCCCATGGCATGGTAAATCTTCAGGTGAACTCGGTTCAGTGATGATTTGAAACCCGATAAGCGGGAACGGTCTGGAAGAAGCAAAAGTCAGTCTAGGACAGCATAGAGTATACATGAACGAAAAATTGTTTGTTGGGAACCTTTCCTTCAACATCACTGAAAACGATCTTCAGGACGCCTTCGCCGCCCATGGCACAGTCGTCGAAGCCAACCTGATGATGGACCGGGCCACCGGTCGTCCTCGCGGATTTGCCTTTATCACGATGGGCTCACCCGAAGAGGCCCAGAAAGCCATCGACGCCTTGAATGGCAAGGATCTCGGTGGGCGTGCGCTCACGGTGAACGTTGCTAGGCCCCGTGAAGACCGGCCGGCCGGCGGCGGCGGCGGGCGTCGTGGATTTGGTGGCCGTAGCGGCGGCGGCGGCGGTGGTGGTGGTCGCGACCGTTACTAATTCCTCGGTTTTATAGTCGTCGAGGCCCGGGTAACCGGGCCTCGTTTGTTTTATGGTTGAAACGACCAGATGATGGTCACTTCCCTTGGGGACATGACCTTCTTTCCGCAAGACCACAATGAACCCTGTTAGCTCCCGGATACTGTCCTCGCCGTCCGCCCCGGCGGCACAGGTTTAGAGTGTCTCTTTGAGAAGGGCGATAAACTGCTTGATGGCCGGCGACAGCACTTTGGATTTTTTATAGATGACAGCCAATGGCCGGACATAGTCACCATCGCTGATACGCACAACCGCAAGCGTCTGGTTAGTCACGTCCTGGGCGACGGTTTCTTGCGGGACAATCGCGACGCCTGAATCGATCTCCACCGCCCGTTTGACGGTTTCAATATTATCAAATTCCATAACATGCTCCACGCTCACCCCGTGGTCTTTGAGGATTTTATCCAGCGCTTTGCGCGTGGGGATGTCGCGCTCGAAGCTCACGAACTTCTGTCCCTTCAATGCCTTGAGTTTAATGGAGGCCAGCTTCGCGAATGGATGCTGGGGATGACAAATGAGAACCAGGCTGTCTTTGCGCACCAGGACAACCTCCAGCTTCGGGTCGCGCGACGGGAAGGCCACCAACCCGAGATCCACCACATTGCCCAACACGTCTTCATAGATCTCGTTGTGCCGGCTGTACTCGACATGCACGTTGACCGTCGGATAGTTCTTCAAGAACCGTTTGACATACGGAGGCAGGACGTGCAGGCCGATACTGTAAATCGTAGCCACTCGAATGTCGCCTGAGATCACATTCTCGATTTCCTGAAGTTTACTTTGCAGCGAATCGTAACTTTGCAGGATCCGTTTGCTGTAATCGTAAAGGACCTCTCCTTCCGGCGTCAGCCGGAAGTTTTTCTTGCTCCGCTCTATTAGCAGGGATCTGAACTGCCGCTCGAGCGCGCTGATCGTCTGGCTCACGGCTGACTGGGTGACGCTGTTGATCTGGGCTGCCTTGGTGAAGCTTTCAGTTTCAGCCAAGTCACAAAATACTTTTAAACTTTCAATTTGCATGAGTGGATTTAATACATGAATTGACCCTGCGTCAACAGCAGTGTTAAAAAGTTAATTCCCTGAAACAGAATGTCATTGCCCACACGATTCCGGATGAATCCCGTCACTGGAATCATGTGCCGGTGGATCGGATGGCCGGCATTATCAACTGCACGATCACGGGCGTAATTGTTGAACGCCAGCCCTTTCGGGGATTCAAGATGTCCGGCGGAGGAACAAAAGCCCGAGGCCACGAGCACTTGCAGAACCTCTTCGTGCCGCGCGCGATCGCGGACAACTTGCCCGCGCAGCGGATTCAACCTTGTGTGGAATCAGCCTAAAACCGCTTGGTGATTGTGAGAGTGACGGTGTTGCCCTGCAGGCGATTTTCGGCCATGAACTCGTACGCATAGCGAAGGGACAAACCGAGCATCGCTGAGGGAAAGAACGCGCTGATTTCCGGGCCGATGGCAGCCACTCGATCACGCGCACCCGACGCCCCACTGCCGCTGTCTTCCGTCACCTTTTGCTGGTAGTAGCCGATCGCTCCGACATCCATGGTTTTAGAGACGCCGTAGCTCAGACCGCCCTCGACTGTATAAGCTTGGCCAGGAGTGATATCCGTATCCTTTTTCTCCTGGTTGAACTCGTAGCGGTTGAGCACCGAAAGCGCCCATCTTTTCGCCTGATCCGGATACCAGGTCGCACCGGCGGTGAGCATCTCCCCCCAATAACCCAAGCCCGCCCTCGTGGTGGGCTGCTGGCTGGATGAATCGCCCGTCGGCGCCCAGGCGCCCGCACCCAGCGAGAAGTCAAATTGCTGAATGTGCTTGGACCAAGTCCCTTCAAAGAAAAGGTCGCCTATGCCGAAGGTGTGGTCTTTGAAAGGTCCACCGGGGGTGGTGATTCTTAAGTCCGTATACTGCAACGGCAGCAAGGCATCCACCCCGATATTGCCGCCCAACACTTGCAGGTCCGTAATCCAGATGACACGGGGAAGATTAGCGTAGATGAACGCCTTCGCATTAGCGCCGGCCACTTTATTGCCGTTGGCGTCGTTATACTGATCGGAATAGTAAAAGAAGTTGTAGTCGCGAAGATAGACGCCCGGAGGTGGCAGCGTCGCCGCCTTGATGCCTTCCGCCCCGGGCGCGTAGTGGGCTGTCGGTTGTGCCTGGACGAGGTTGGGCAGTGTGAACAGTCCTGCGACAAGCAGGCTGCCGGTGAATTTGGTCAGTTGTGTCATCATGGTGCCAATGGTGGTTCTGATAATCATGTTTTGTTTATAGGCGCAAGTGGTTAAACATCCTGCATTTTGCCGGTCTGATAGGTTTCGTAGGCACTTAGGTCGAGCAAGCCGTGGCCGGAGAGATTGAACAGCAGCACACGCTTGCGGCCAGCTTCGCGCGCCTTGATGGCCTCCGCCGCCACTGCCGCGATGGCGTGGGCCGATTCCGGCGCGGGCACTATCCCCTCCGTCTGCGCGAAAAGCGTCCCGACCTCGAAGACTTTCGTCTGGTGATACGCCTCCGCTTCGATCAAGCCCAGCTTGAGCGCGTGGCTGACCATCGGGGACATGCCGTGGTAACGCAGCCCGCCCGAGTGAATGGATGGCGGCATGAATTTGTGACCGAGGGTGTACATCATCAGCAACGGGGTCATCTCGGCGGTGTCACCAAAATCGTAGCGCAGTTCGCCTTTGGTCAGCGTCGGGCAGGCGGATGGCTCCACGCCCACAATCCGGTATTTCTTCTTC
>CAIQQM010000022.1 GCA_903873945.1 uncultured Verrucomicrobiota bacterium | reverse complement strand
TGAAGGATCGTGCCTTGAAAATTTCCCTGCAGCCGGACGGCCGCCAACTGCTGGGTTTTATGGATGATGAAAAATCATTGCATTTCCAGTGGGTTTATGGGTTGCTCGTGCTGGGCGGACTCAATGAGCTGCCGCATTTAATTGAACGGCGGCGGGTGAACCGGGTCATTATCGTGTCCGAACTGCTGCCGGAAAACCGGGTGGCGCTTCAGGAAATCACGGCTCGCAGCCGCGTCAAGTTGAGCGAGTGGAAACCGGAGGAGCATGAAGTTGCTGACCAGATTGGGTGAGGTTGGCGGATCTGTTTTATTATCGAACCAATGCGTAAAATCATCATCGTCATTTCCAGTTGCATCGTCCTGCTGCTGCTGGGTTACACCGGCTATCGCGGCTACAAAGTTTGGAAGCAGGATCACTGGCTCGCCATGGCCAGAGAATATGCGGCCAAGGCTGACGCCCGCAACGAAGCCCTGTGCCTACGACAGGTGCTGGGCCTGAACCCGCAAAACATCGAAGCCTGTCACCTGATGGCCGACCTGGCCGATGCCGTGCGTTCGCAGGGTGCCTTGCTCTGGCGTCAGCGGCTGGTTGATCTCAATCCCAATTCACTGGCAGATCGGCTGGCACTGGCCCAGACAGCGATGTTCTTCAACGATTTCGCCGTCGCTTCCAACGCGCTGGCCGGCGTGGATGACGCCGGTAAAAAAACCGCCGTTTACCAAAACGCCGCCGGGCTTCTGGCTTCCGGAGCCGGTCAAATAAACGCGGCGGAAATGCACTTCGCCGAAGCCGTCCGGCTGGAGGCCGGCAACCCGATTCCGCAGTTGAATCTGGCCGCGCTGCAATTACGCGGCTCTAACTCGCTGGATGCGGCCGAGGCGCGCATCAATTTGAAACGCATCAGCCTGAATTCAACCAACCTGATGATTCGCAATCAGGCCAAGCGCGAGCTGGTCGCGGATGCCATGCACAGCGACGATTATGGCACGGCGGAAGCGCTGGCCAAAGAGCTGGCGCAGCCAACCAACGCCGTTTTTTCCGACCGGCTGCTGTGTCTGGAAGTGCTGCAACAGGCCAAAAGTCCGGAATTCAAACCAACCCTGACGGCCTGCCAGCGCGAAGCCTCGGCCAACCCGGCCAAGCTGTCCAACATGGCCATCTGGCTGATGCAAAAAACTTCACCACTGGAGACGCTGGCCTGGCTACAGAGTCTGCCGGTTTCGGCCCAGACCAACCAGCCGGGGGCCACCTTGATTGCCCAAGGCCTGATGCATCTGGGCGAATGGCGCAAACTACAGGGTGCCGTTCAAAACCAAAACTGGAGCGATTTGGATTTCGTCCGACACGCCTTTCTGGCCCGCGCCCTGCGCGGCCAGGAACTGAAGCAGGCCTCCACCGCCGAGTGGGTCGTGGCGCTGAATTTGGCCAGCGACCAGAAGGGTGCCTTGATTTCGCTGTTTCGTCTGGCTGCAGAATGGCAATGGCACAGCGAGGCGGATGAACTGCTGTGGATTTTGGTGAACCGCTATCCCGAGGAGCGCTGGGCGGCCCCGGTCTTGATGCAGGCATTGATGAATGGCGGTCGGACGCGCCCGCTGATGCAATTATTCGGCGTCCTGTCCCGCCGGACGCCGACGGACTTGGAGATGAAAAACAATCTGGCGTTCACCGCCCTGCTTTTGGGGGCAAATGAATTGAATCCCTACGCCTTGGCCCAGGCAGCGTATGCTGGAACACCCAAAAATCCATCCTTCGCCGCCACTTATGCCTACTCACTTTACTTGCAGAAAAAAAATGCCGAGGCGCTCAAGGTGATGCAACAACTGGCCGCACAGGATCTGGCGAATCCTGCGATTGCCGGTTATTACGGCCTCATTTTGAAAGCCACCGGCAATGCTGAAAAAGCCCGAAGCTATTTGAACTTGGCCCTCAAGGTCAGGCTGTTGCCAGAGGAACAAACCTTGTTCCAACAGGCGTTGATGAATTAAATCCGAGAACCGAAGCATTGCAAAACCAAACCGACCGCTCGCCCTGACTGGTCGGTTTTTTATTTCTGCTGAAACCAG
>CAIQQM010000021.1 GCA_903873945.1 uncultured Verrucomicrobiota bacterium | reverse complement strand
TTAAAATTGAATGTTGCAGGCTCACATTGAGAATGTTCATCGCGCCTATCTGCGGCCTTCGCCGCATCCGACGCAATAATCACCTCAAGTGGCTGGTTTTCATTCGACCCTTACTGGCTGGTTTTCACTGACCGCTGACAGGGGACTACCTGGTTTGAGAATTGGATATAATCGAGAACTCCACTACTGTTTGGTGCGGTGATGAATCGCAACTCACCAGTTTGTCCCGCAAACGCTGAAATATCACCCCCAATAATATCGTAGTTTGCTCCACTCCCAAGTCGAACCAACGAGATCGGCTGACCTGCAAAGGTTACATTGAGACTCCCAAAATTCTGCTCAAAGAAAACGAGAGACTGGGCGTCCAGTGGAATTTGACCAGTTTGCCCGATAGCAGCGCTGTTCAAGCCCCCGAATGAGCACTGAAGAATCGCGGAGTAGTTCCCTTCGAGAACCGGTGCCAGTGATCCGGGACCCTGCAAGGAAATCGCAGCCGCCCCGATGCTTACAGTGTTGTACAGAACGTGGTCCACTTGGTCCCCTGCGATGTAACCAACCCATCCTGGCAACCCATTTGTGATCGGAACCTCAGAGTTAACCGGCGTTAGAGGGAGCACCGGATTCTCGAAACCCAAGTTGACGAATGTGCCTTGAGAGTAACCACGGTATCCTGCAACGGAAAACAGGACAGCCATGGCAGCAGCTCTAATCAGATTAATGTTCATAATTTTTCCCTTATTTCGTTACCAATGGATCACCCACTGCCTGGAAGAAAGCTGTGTAATGTGATTTCCAAGCACAGATTGCAAAATTCTTTCCGCTTGCCCATAGAACCATGTATTGAGGCCGCTTCGTTGGGTTGGTTGACAACCAATTCAATACAGGGGATTGATAGGAATTTGCTTTTTTGCGTCCTCGACATTGTACGCTACGCGGGTGAGGGAGAATTGGTTTTCGCTCTCAGCCATTCCAATGCCATCCTGCTAACCTGGCCGGAAAGCGTCAATAGAGGATTTCGTCGGCGGTGTTAGGACACCTTTTTGGCACTTTCATTTTTCGAATCAAGGAGTTGCCAAACGACAAAAACCGCTGTCAAGAACCGCGCAAAAACATCCAAATATTTCTTTGACCGCCGCGCTGTTTGTCGTAAAATTCCATCGTCAGTTCCACCACGGGGTGGTGGACATTGACCGGCAAAGACATGGCCGACTGCGGGCGGGGCTCACGGGGTCTGCGGGCGGTGTTCGCAGGCCGGGCGGTGTGGCTGCTTCCAATATTTCTTTGGGCCTTCTCCGGTGGAGAGGGGTGTGAGCCGGGCGCGCGTTTCGCGCGTCGGGCTGTGACCTGTAACCATCAGGTCCGCCGAGGGATTCGGTGGACCACAAACATTGGCCGGTGCTGGGCTGTGGAGTTCCGCTTTCAGGCGGTCCCCGGGTTCAGGTGACCGGTCTGGAGAAGGCCGTATATGCACGACGAGAAGACCGTTCAGCGTTTCATCGAGCTCCGCTCCCATGGGTGGACCTATGCCCGCCTCATGACGGAGTTGAATGTTTCCAAACCCACCCTCATCGGCTGGAGCCGCAAACACCAGTTCGATATCCGCAACCTCCGGGCCATCGAGCTGGAGGCCTTGGCCGACAAGTGGCTGGCCTCCGTTGCCGACCGCGTCAACGCGCTCGGCGAGCAGCTCCGCAAGGTCGAGGCCGAAATCGCCGGACGCGATGTGAAAGACCTCTCCACCGCCCAGCTCTATTGCCTGGCTCGCGGTTTGCGCCGCCAGATCGAACAAGCCGCCGGGCCCGGTGCAGTTCACCAGTCCGGTCGCCGGGATTCCCGGCGACGAATACCACGATCAGGTTCAGGACTGGCAGGGGTGACCCGCTGGGTTTACCAACCCCAAACGCAATCTTGGTAAAGAAATGGTAAAGTTTTAACCCGCTTTTCTCATTGTAGCCGATAATTTGAAAATCGGACGCCCTTGCACATCGAAGCGATCGCATTCAGGGGAAATTCCTGCGCCGACTGGAGCGGTTTAGTTAAATCTGTAGCCGTCACCTTCAAGGAAATGCCAATGTTATTGCGGATTTTGCGCCTCTTTGCGGCCACGAATCCAATGAAAATGCTCTGAAGCATCGCATCCCCTCATCCCCCAACCATCCTCTTGTCCTGCGGTTGGGCGCCGTGTTAGGATCAGCTCGCACAGACCAGCCATCGCTCCTCGATCCGCATCGATCTGTGCATTTGACATGAAACAACCATGCCCTCTTGGCGGCACCATCCTCCGGATGGGCATCCTATCCATCGTCTCTCTGGCTTTCTTCACCCATGCCGCCGACCATTTTCAGTTTCGGTTTCCGCAACCAGCAGCCTATCGCATCGAGGAATATCGCGTCCCGACTGTCGCTGGAGCCGAAAAGGCGCAGTGGCTCAGAGCGTGGCCGGATACTGGCTCAACCAATTTTGTCGAGTTCGGCAACCGCGTCGTTCTGCAACTGGAGTCCGCCGAGAGCCTCGAAAACCTCCTCGCCGGCCATCCCCTGAAACTTTCACGCAAGGTTGCTTCCAATCTTTTCATCCTCCAGGCTCCGGATGCGCTGACGGCTGCGCGGGAGGCGCACCGGCTGGCGACCGTTGAGGGAGTCCTTGCCAGTCACCCGGTCGTGCGAAACCGAGCGCAGCTTCACGGACCGTACGCACCCGAGCCCACCGACTACTTTTTTTCCTCCTGGGAATGGACACTGGAGAATCGGAATGCCGACGGCTCGAGCGCCGGGGTGGATGTCAATGTGCGGGCCGCCTGGCCCTACACAACCGGCAAAGGTGTTACGGTGGCAATCTCCGATAACGGAATCGAACTCACCCACCCCGAACTGGTTGATCGAGTGGTGGGCGCGCCCCATTACAATTTCATAGACCAGAATACCAACGGCGCTCCTACCTCCCGTCAGGCCAGCGGCGCGCACGGCACCGAGGTGGCCGGTCTGCTGGCTGCCTCGCGCAACAACTACCGCATGGTCGGCGTTGCCCCGGACGCGACCCTCGCCAGTTGGGTGGTCATTGACGGCAACGGCAACCCCGCGGCAGACGAGCAATTGATGGACATGTACCAGTACCAATCCAACGTCGTCGGCGTCATAAACCTCAGTTGGGGCAATAACTCGGGCTCTTTGCTGGGGCCAGACCTGGTCGAACAGGTGGGAATCTCAAATGCCGTTAACCAAGGGCGTTCCGGGTTGGGGGTTGTCATGGTCCGTTCGGCAGGCAACACCCGGGCTGTAGCCGGTGATCCCCCCATCGAGGGTAATGCCAATGATAACGGCTATGGTTCCGACCCTCAAGTGATCGGCGTCGCGGCGGTGCGCATGGATGGCCGGGTGGCCAGTTACAGCAGCCCCGGGGCCTGCGTGCTGGTCGCCGCGCCCAGCGCCGATACGGACTCCGGTTTCACCGGGATCTTCACTACCGACCTCCTTGGCACCGATGGCGCAAATGCTCTCAATTTCTTTTCCCCCTTTCAGGACATGAATAATTACGTTTTCGGCAGTTTGGGTTTCACTGGCACTTCCGCAGCCGCACCGCACGTTAGCGGAATCGTTGCCCTGATGCTCTCCGCCAACCCAACCCTCTCCTACCGGGACGTGCAGCAAATTCTCATTCTGTCCTCACGCCACTTTGACTTTGCGGATCCCGATCTTATGCCCAACGGCGCCGGGTTCCTGGTCAGCCATAATGACGGTTTCGGCGTGCCAGATGCCGACGTTGCTGTGAGCCTTGCCCGGGATTGGCCCAGCCGGCCCTCGCAAACCCAGCTTACGTTGACCTCGACCAACCAAGCGGAAATCCCCGACGATGGCTTGCGCGTGCTCGTCACCGGCAACGGGGTCCCGACGAACCTTGCGTCCATTCACTGCCAGCCCAGCACCGGTCCCCACGCCGATGTACCGACGCCGTTGTTGCCTCTCGTCGATTTCGGTTTTGGCACGAATCTCGCCGGCTACAATCTAACCAATGCGGCCGCGCTTATCGAGCGCGGTGGCTCCACCTTCGCCAATGAAATCACTCTCGCGGCGCAAGCCGGCGCCGCGTTCGCCGTTATCTATAATTACGACGCAAACAGCCCCGGAGGCGGAGACGAACTCACCGCCATGGGCGCAACGGATTTCGTACCTATCCCCACCGTTTTCATCGGCCATACGGACGGCATAAACCTGTTAAGCTTGTTCCAATCCAACAGCGCCGCCCGGGCCCAAATCCATCTCGACTCCACGAATTATGTGTTCACGGTCACCAATACTCTGCTATGCGAGCACGTCGGCCTCCGGGTGATGACAGACCACCAGTCGCGCAGCGATGTGCGCATCACCCTGCTCTCCCCGATGGGTACGCGCAGCATCCTCGAACGCCTTAATACCGACTTTGAACCGGGACCGGTTGATTGGACTTATTATTCCACGCACCATTTTTTCGAAACCACTGCCGGCACCTGGACGGCTTGCTTCAGCGATGAAAGCCCCGGCAACACCGGCACTGTGCAGCAGGTCAGCCTCATCCTTACCGGCGTGCCCATCCATGACCGCGACCGGAACGGCCTCGATGACTTTTGGGAAATCACTTATTGGGATTCTATTTTCGCCCAGAGCCCGAAGGACGACCCAGACCTTGACGGGTATTCCAACGCACGCGAACAGCTCATGGACACTGACCCGACGGTCCCCAACAACATCCCGTTCAGCCTCGATCTCTCGTGGTGGAATCAATCCATCGCCCGCTTGAGTTGGCCCGGCAGCCCTTATTACACCTATGAAATCCGCGGTGGAACCGATCCCACCGCGCTTACCGTACTCACTAATGTCCCGGGCCACTTCCCGGTAACCGAGTGGTTCACGCCTTACACCTCCACGTCAGGCCAATTCTACCGCGTTCGCGCCTTCCTGAACCCTTGACGTTCTTATCCCGCCGTCCGCGCCCGCTTTTTCTTCAATTCCTTGACCAGCTTCTCGAACGGCAAGGTATTGACCACGTCTTCCTTCGTCAGCCAGCCCTTGCGCGCGATGCCGGCACCCAGGCGTAGAAAGCCCGCGTGTTCGAAGCGGTGCGCGTCGCAGTTAATGACGCATTTCACCCCTTTCGATTTCGCATAAGGCCATAGACGCCAATCCATGTCGAACCGCATCGGGAAGGCGTTGAGTTCAATCCATGTGCCAGTCTCGGCGCATGCATCGATGACCGCGCGGTGGTCTACCTTGTAAGGCTCACGCTCCAGCAGCAGGCGTCCGGTCAGGTGGCCGAGCATATGGACGTAGCGGTTTTGCGTCGCGCCAACCAGACGCTTCGTTGTCTCCGCCTCGCTCTGGCTGAAACTCTGGTGAATGCTGGCGATGACCACATCGAGTTCAGCCAGCAAATCATCCGGGAAATCGAGCCTGCCGTCTGTCAGGATGTCCACCTCCGTGCCTGTCAGCAGCCGGAAGTCACTCCCCTCTTTGGCAAGCCGGGTGTTGATTTCTTTGATCTCCCTGAGTTGTTGCCGCACGCGCGCCGCGTCGAGACCGTTGGCTTGGAAGGACGCTTTTGAATGATCAGTAATTGCCCAGTAAGCCAGCCCGAGTTCGCGCATCGATTCGGCGATTTCTTTCGGGCTCTGATGCCCATCACTCCAGGTCGAGTGATTGTGCAGCGAGCCTTTCAAATCCGTCCACTCAACCAGGCGCGCCAACGGCCCCTCTTCAGCCAGCGGGATTTCTCCCAGGTCCTCGCGCATCTCCGGCGGGATATAGTGCAGTCCGAGTTTCTCGAAAATCTCCTCTTCAGTCTGGCACCGGACGAGCAGCTTCGGGTCCCGCGTCTCGCTCCTTGAGCGGAACAGCCCGTACTCGTTAAGCCACAAGCCACGTTCAATCGCCCGCTGCCGCATGACAATGTTATGTTCCTTGCTCCCCGTGAAATACTGCAGCGCAAATGGGAACTCCGCGTCGCTTACGACTCGCAAATCGGATTGGATTCCGCCTTTCATAAGTGCGCTCGCCTTGGTTTCCCCTTTGGCAATGACATTCAAAATGCCCGACTGGCCCGCGAAAAACTCGATGACATCCGCCGCTTTCTTCGATGATGCGAGGAGATCGATGTCCCCGATCACCTCCCGGTGCCGCCGTAAACTGCCCGCCGTGCTGCAGCGAATCACGTCCGGATGTGAACGCAGGGACTCCAAGAGGGGTTCGGCGATGGCCAGCGCCTCGCTGATGAGGTGGCGCGAAGCATAATCGCGGCGGCGATGGATACCCTCGAGAATATTCGTTTGGGTCTTTTCGCCAAATCCGGTGAGCCCGGCCACTTTACCGTCCTTGCACGCTTGTTCGAGTTGCTCGACCGTCTCGACCCCAAGTTCATCGTGCAGCGCTTTAATCTTTTTCGGGCCGAGCCCGGGAATGTCGAGCATGGCCACCAAGCCCGGCGGCGTAGAGGCTTTCAGCTCTTCGTAATATGCCAATTTCCCTGTGGTCAGCAGCTCGGCGATCTTCTTCTGGAGCGATTCCCCGATGCCTTTGATCTGGCCCAGGTGGTTTTCGGAGATGACATTGTCCAACGGTTCGTTCAGCGTTTCGAGTGCGCGGGCGGCATTGTGGTAGGCGCGGCTCTTGAATGGATTCTCCCCCTTCAATTCCAGCAGAGTGGCGATCTTGATAAAAATCTCCCCAATCTGATCCTTATCCATGCACGAAATATGGAGCCCGGGTTTCAAAGTTCAAGACGAGACTGACATTGCCACAAGGCCGATTATACTTCTTCCCATGCGGAAACGAAAACGACTTCCGGTGGCGCTGACCATCGCGGGCTCGGATAGCGGTGGCGGGGCCGGCATCCAGGCGGACTTGAAGACCTTCGCATCGCTGGGCGTGCATGGCACCAGCGCGATCACCTGCATCACCGCGCAGAACCCAAAGGAGGTCCTGGCTATCCAGGCTTGCCGCCCCGACATCGTTTTGCGGCAGATTGAAGCGGTATTCGCCCAATTGCGCCCAAGTGCGGTAAAAATTGGAATGCTCTACTCTCCCCCAATCATCCGCGCAGTTAGTGGCTTTTTCCACCGTGGCCGCTTGCCGCTTCTGGTCGTCGATCCGGTCATGGTTGCGACCAGCGGCGCTCCTTTGTTTAAGTCCTCTGCGATTGATTTACTGAAAAATGAATTGTTGCCCCTGGCCACACTTGTAACGCCAAACTTGCCGGAAGCAGAATTTTTGGTTGGCAGGAGGCTGAGGTCGGTGAATGACCTCCGCACGGCAGGACGGGAGTTGCAAAAGCTTTTGGGTTGCGCCGCTTTAGTTAAAGGAGGGCATCTTAAGGGCCTTAAGACCGCAGTGGATATCTTCTACGATGGCCGACAGGAATTACTTCTGAGCGCGCCATTTGTCCGGGGAGTGAGCATGCATGGGACCGGCTGCACCTACTCGGCTGCAATTACAGGGTATTTGGCCGCAGGACACCCACTGGCGCAAGCTGTTGTTCTCGCGAAGGAATATATTAGCCAGGCCATCGCCTGCAGCAACAAGGCCGGGCAGCACTCGGTTCTGAACAGCTTTTGGCAGTAAACCAGACATGCGGAATCAGGGGGATGCGGAAACTGAATTTGGTGATGGTTTCTTGCGCCCAACAGGATCGTGTGACAGGCTATCATGGTTATGACAGAGCCTATCATCTTCCAGAAAGGACCGATCGTCCAAAAAGCCGAACCCGGCGCGTATTGGTGGTGCGCCTGTGGCCGCTCGAAAAGCCAGCCGTTTTGTGACGGATCACATAAGGGCACCGATCTAACGCCGCAGAAAGTGGAAGTGACCGAGGCCAAAACGGTTGCCTGGTGCGGCTGCAAGCACTCGCAGAAGGCGCCGTTTTGTGACGGGACACACGCCAAACTATAACATAACGCAAAGGGCGGGAGCAGACGCAATCCGGACAAGAGGCAATGGCGCAACCCGCGAACTGCGCCAGCAAAAGGCAGCCATTACCCCGTCAAGGAGCCTGTGTGTTTTTCTTAAACAGGTCGCTGGTGTTGGCGAGGTTGAGTTCTGACAAATCCAAGCCGGCTCCGGGGTCGCGTTCCTGGGCGATTTGCATTTGCTGGGCAATTTGCGGGACGCACCTGGCAGCGAAATATTTCACGACGCCAACACTGACCTGAGCTTTAAAGATGACCACCAGCAAGCACTGCTCGTCCACGCAGATGACGAACATGCTAAAATTCTCACCCTGCTGATAGACGCTGTTGAAATTAGTTTCGTGGACGAGGTTGGCAATAGTTTGGTTGGCCATGAAGGCGCCAGACCCCAGTGCGGCAATGGTGGTGAGGTCAAACTGCTGAGCGTCGCCCTGGTTGGTGATGAGAAAGCCGCCCTTGTCGACAATCAGCGCGGTAGTCGCCTCGGTCTGCACCAGCAACTCACGCAATGCAGCATCGAGCCGCTGAATATCTTCCTCGACAAGTTGGGGCAGGGTAGACATGTCATGCGCACTGAGGTGTTCCCCGGCTAATGAACTTGTTGAGCAACATGCGGGTAATCATGTTGAGCGTCTCGAAAACACCTTCACACCGGTGCGCAGTAGCAGCAAAAGAAGGCACCTGCACATCGCGGTTGTTCAGAAGAAATTCCATATAATCCGGATCGGCGACGTTTGGCAAATCACGTTTGTTGTATTGCAATACATAGGGAATATCGGCGAGATTCAGCTTAAGAGCCCTGAGATTTTCTTCCAAATTGGAAAAGCTTTCCACATTCTCCGCCATTTTCTCATACTGCGAGTCAGCGACAAAGACAATGCCATCAACACCGCGCAACACGAGCTGGCGGGTTGTATTGTAGATTACCTGGCCAGGAACGGTGTAGAGCTGGAATTTGGTTTTGAAGCCTTTGATGGACATGGCTTCAATCGGCAGGAAATCGAAAAACAAAGTGCGGTCAGAACTCGTCGCCAGGGAAACGAGTTTGCCTTTGTTGCCAGCAGTGGTTTGCACGTGGTCGTGCACCTGAACCAGGTTGGTGGTCTTGCCGCCCATAGCCGGGCCGTAATAGACGATTTTAACCTGCAATTCTCTGGTTGCCTGATTGATGATGGCCATAAATTCATTTAGGCTTGTGGTCCAGTTCGGCGGCGAGCGCCGCGAGCTGCGTAGTGGGAAGCGGCTTCCCCGGGCGACCGAACGCGGCGAAAAAGATCGCGTTCACCCGGAAGATTTTCCATGGAATATTACCCACGGTAAAATGGAGATTGTTGAGATCGCCCATGCGCAGTTCCTTGGTGCATTGGCTGACCCGGCCAAAGATCTGCGGCAGGAAAGCGGCCAAGGTGTCGGCATTCAAATCCTGTGAAAGCCGGCTTGCCACCATCAGACCGTCAGGCAAAGCGATCAGGGCGCCGGCCACACCATCAAGCGCTGCAGCCCGGGAGACCACTTCGTTGGGCGTCGCGTACTTGGATGCGAACTTAGTGCCCGGGGTAGGTTCTCGTTTTACTTCCGATTCGCGCACGTGAACTGTATCGGAAGAGTCATCCCAAACGTAATAGTTGGTATCCGCCGGCTTGGAAGCTGCGAGGTTAGCTGGCAGCGAAACTGCGGCATTGGCAGCTTCCGACTGAGGAAAACCGAAGAACAAGTTGGGGATGCTTTCATCAACGGAGACCTTCTGCTGCAGCTTATTCGCTTCCTTTTGCCGGGCCAGAAAGAGCGGTGCGATTACTTTCAAAGGCAACTCGAGAACAGTGCCGTCATGAGCCGATACGGACGGCAGGGGGGCGGGTTTGATCCAAGAACGCACTGTTTTCCAACTGAAAGCGATGCGGCCTTGCTTCAGCGCACGCTCCACGGTCTCGGAAGGCAATGCAACTTTCGCGTCCACCAAGTTCGACTGGATGATTTCCTGGCGAACAGCCTCAGGCCAGCCTTCAGCCAACAAAGCAAGGCCGACAACAAGCGGGCCGGAATCGGTTGCGTGCTTTGGTGTTTGAGGAACCGGGTGGTGAATCGCGGGAGGGGCAGCGGTGCTGGGCTCGCGCAGAACGCGCGTCGTGGAAATCATCGCGGACTCAGCGAGAGGCATCGCGGCAAGCGAAGGCGGCGAAAAGGGGACCGTAGTGTTACGAACAGGCGCGACAGGAGATCTGAGCGGCAATGCCGTCTGGCGCGAAGCCGGCAGGGGCACAGGCTTGGGCTTCGCCGGGCTAATGGAAAAGATGAGTCCCCGGCCATGCGGGTCAAACGGGCTGCTAATATCGTCCGGCACTTCGACCTGCCGCTGCACTACTCGCCGGCGCGTGATTAAAGCGGGATTAAGCCGCGCAAGAATTTCGCCCAACGGCAGCGGCACCAGAACCTGATCGCGATCATGCTCTGAAGTGAAAACTCCCGGAGCAGCCTGACGCAAATCGCCAAAAGCAATCTGGACTACGCCCCGGGAAAGTTGCGGCAAAATCTTCTCGATCGGGACGGAAACAAGCAGTTGGTTTGTCTCCATTGGCTCGACCCGAGTCCGCAGCTCCAGGGGAAGTCCGGCAAGGATGGCGGGCAGCGGCAATTCGAGCCCATGGGCGTTCGGACTCTGACGGGCACCACGGTTGCAGGGCGGGGCAACAACGGTGGCAGGAGCGGCGACGGGCACGGGTGGCACATTGACCGGCATGACCGGCACCTCGTTTTGAAGGGGCACGTCCAATAGCTTTCGCAGAAAGTTTTTAATCAAACCAGACATCTTGATTCTCGCAGAGCGAGCATGTGCACTCATATTCTGCCTATCGTTTCCGATCCGGCGCGAATCGACGCACCACAAATACCCAATATGCGCCAGACAACACGTCACCAGTAAGGATCCGTCGTCCACGAAATATGCCTTTATCCCCGCCAGCAAGTAAACTATTCATTCGTTTGTTACGTTTGGGCTATTTGCTGCCAACCTCTCGCGCAGGAACCATGCCAGCCAGAGCCTATTTATACAGTTCGCCAGTGTCTGAGTTGGGCACAGCCAAAGGACCCTGCCCGCCCGCATTTGTTGTCTCATCGGTGGACTGGTTGTCCAAATGTTGCCATCATTCCCTGCCCTGCCAGCTCAAAATCGACTTTCGCGACAAGCAAAAGTCTTTGTCGACGGGGAGAACCATAAAGCTGCAAAAAACGAGAAAGTTGCCCCCGAGACGGAATGGCACTTGCTATCTGAGAATTCAAATGCCTTAGTTGTTAAGGCCTGAAATTGCATTAAGCGGAACTCATCAATCGAGGCAATCGGGTAATGGACAAACACCACAAGATCCTGCTGGTGGATGACGAACCGGATTTGCTGGACATGTACCGGGAAATCCTGGCGCAACTCCCCAGCCGTCCCGAGATTTCGACGGCGACCTCCGGCGCCCGGGCGATGGCGATGCTGGAAGCCGAGCCCTTCCGGCTGATGATATGCGATTTAAAAATGCCACGGATGGACGGTTTGCAGGTGCTGTCAATTGTCCGCCGGAAATACCCCCAACTGCGCACGGTGGTGCTGACATCAGTCCTGGACGAGGAATTTCGCTCACGGGTGTATGCCCTGGGGGTGGACTTATTCTGGAACAAGCCCGGCTCGAACCAGGAAATCCAAATGTTCCTCGAATGCCTTGAGTCTTTGCTCGGGCGTGAGGATGAGGGCGGGTTTCGCGGCGTTCAAAGCAAGAGCCTGATGGACATCATCCAACTGGAATGCTTTTCTCAAAGCTCCTCGGTATTGCGCATCACAAACGGGCCATTAACGGCAAGAATCTGGATTCAGGATGGCGAGGTGCTCGATGCCGAAGCGGGCGAACTGGGTAGCGAGGCTGCGTTTAACAGGATCCTGTCATGGCGAGCCGGCAGTTTTGAAATGCTCTCGGCTGAGCCAAGCAGACCGCGGACGATCAAAAAATCCTACAATGCGCTCCTCCTGGAATCGGCGCAGGCGCTGGATGAATCGCGCGGCGGAGTGAGTGAAGGGAACGCGCCACAAACACCCCCGTCCCCATTGGCAAAACTGGCGCAAATCGCCGGAGTCGAGTTTGTGCTGGCCATGAAACCGGGCAGCGACAGCCCCCTGGAAGCGCGTGGTCTGGAGGATCCGGAGCGCATGGGGGCATGGGCGCGACGAAGCCTTGAGCGATTTGGCACCCTGGGAGAACGGTTGCGCGCCGGACCGCTTGAGCAAATCGAAGGCCTCGGTCCGCAGAGGCACGTTGCACTGGCCTGCCCCGACGGGACCAATCTTTGCGTTGGCTGGAAGCATTCACTGGCTTCGGAGCAGGTTGCAGAAATGATGAAGAAAGTTCTGGCGTTATGGACTTCCTGAGATTTTTTTCAAAACCGACACCAGCCCTGCTGCGGCTACCCTCCGGCAGTTTCACTGCAGACCGAGCCGGCCGGGTGCTAACGGGAACGTTACCGTCGAGTTTTCCACCGGAATTGGTGAGCGAGATCGCCAAGGAGGTGTTGGCAACGTTCCGGGAAGCTGCGGCTGCGCAATTGCCGCTCTCGGAGTTGATTATTGATTATACAAGTCTGAAAATAACCGCGCGTGAAATGCGTGGTGGCGCGATGGTATTTCTGGCACCCAATGCGCATTATGCACCGGCGAATCCAAGCTGATTACACGAGCCTATGCAAAACAACAAAATGGACCAACTAATCGTCCTGGTGGAGAACTACCTGGAATGCTGGAAACAGTTCAACCACTTCGTCAATCTCGGGCGCGCCAAGAAATTCAGCCCTGAAGACGAAGCGCAGTTTCTTGAAAACAAAAGCGTCCTCGTCCAGGAACTGGAGCTCGTTTTAGCCTCTGTCCAGATCTCCTCACCAACCCGGGAGGATGTGCATACATTGATAGCCAGCGTCCCGTCGCTACGCTCCCTGGGGGATTTGAATGAAGGCGCGGCGCGGAGCGTAGAAAACCAATGGCATCGGATTTATATCGGCTGGCACGCAATCCTCGGCCAGCTTAAGGTCCATCAGCGTCAACAGAAATCGAAGTCCGGGTTCGGGTCAATGTTCAGGAAGAAAAAATAGGGGTTCAACGAAGCGGAGGTTCTGAAAATTTACGGCTTGTCTTGGTGGCGCTTTTGTCGTCTAAACGACAGATGCTAATTTGGATTGCCGTTGTTCTGTTGGGGCTCGTTGAGGGAATAACCGAGTTTCTCCCAGTTTCGTCTACGGGTCACCTGCTCATAACCGAGCGCTTCCTGCACATTCGACAGAGCGACCTTTTCAATGTGGTTATTCAATCCGGGGCGGTGCTGGCGGTGATTCCACTGTTCCATCAGAGATTCCGTCAATTCCTGTTTCAGTGGCGCGAGAAAGCGACGCGAGACTACGCCGCAAAACTGATGCTCGCTTGTGTGGTTACCGGCGGACCCGGTCTCATTCTGGAAAAGAAGGGGTTTAAACTGCCTGAAGCGCTCATGCCGGTTGCCTGGGCGCTTCTGCTGGGCGGCATCGCTTTTGTACTAATTGAAAAATGGCTACGCGGCAGGGGGCTCAATAGCGAGGTGACGTGGATGATGGCCATCGCGGTCGGGTTCGGGCAGATTGTCGCCGCCGTTTTTCCCGGGGCTTCGCGCTCTGGAACGACGATCCTGTTGTGCCTGTTATTTGGGTTAACCCGGCCAGCGGCAACGGAATTTTGCTTCCTCGCCGGCATCCCGACGATGTTGGCGGCGGGCGGATTGAAGATTTTCGAAGCGCTGCACCATCCCCCACCCGATAGCGCACCCGAGCATTGGGGAATGGTGATGCTGGGGTTTATGGTGTCGGCAGTTGTGTCTTTTATCGCGGTAAAGTGGCTACTGGGCTACATCCAAACGCATACGTTCACGGCTTTTGGCTGGTATCGAATCGGGTTAGCGATTCTGATCGGGATTGTGTTGATGGCTTAACATCCGAAAAGCCGACAGCCCTCCTCGCGCACGCTCACGCCAAAAGAGTGCGAATCCATTTCTGAGCTCCCTTAATCAGCCAGTGCGAGTTTTCTGCTTCCCACTATTGAGGCGCGGGGATAAAAATCTTTTGCCCGACGTGGAGTTTGTCGGGTTTCAAGCCGGGGTTAGCCTTTAAAATCTGGTCCACGGTCACCTTGATGCTCTTGTCACGGTAAGCCTGGATGATCACCGAGAGCGTGTCGCCAGACTGAATCACATAAGGGAACCCTTTCTCCTCCTCCACCGTATTTTCAGGTTTTGGATTTTCTGCCGGCTGAACCGCGATCTTTTTCCGGGACGGCGATACCGGCACCTCCAAGGTGTTACGCAGCTTGAGAAGTTCAGTGTGAATCTTTTCGGCATCGTCCATCCGTTTCCGATCCACCTCTTTGACAGCATCGGCCAAACGCTTCAAATCCTCCTGGCTGGCATAACCGGCATTCAGCTTGCCCGACTGCTCTCGCAACTCCTGAATCTCCGCGGCCAAGGCCTCGATTCGCTTTCGTTGAGCATCCTGGCTGGCAATCAAGTCCTCAATTTTGCCACTCAATTGGTTCAACCGTTCCTGGACTACAGCATCCTGAGCACGTCCAACGAAAGTCGCGCAAAACACAAGCACGACTGCCAAAAAGAGAATTCGTTTCATGCTCGGAAAATAGAAAGCCCCATTTCCAAATTCAAGGGTCAAAGTGCAACGCTTTTTAAGTTTTGAACCGGGCATTTTGCCAATAGATTATTCGCGTGACAGTTTTAGAAATTATTCAGCGAAGCACGGAGTTCCTAAAGACAAAGGGGATGGAAACGCCTCGTCTACAAACAGAACTCCTGCTGGCGCATTTGCTTCAACTGCCACGCATGCAGCTATATCTGAATTTCGAACGCATCCTGACAACAGTGGAGATGGATCGGTTTCGCGACCTCATTAAGCGACGCGTTCGGCGCGAGCCATTGCAGCACATTGTCGGCTCAACCTCCTTTTGCGGCCTGGAAATCACCACGAACCGCCACGTGCTGGTTCCGCGGCCGGAAACAGAGTTGCTGGCCGAAGAGGGCTGGAAGTTTCTGCGCCAGTTGTCAATACAGGATGTCCAATTCCCCGTCGCTTTGGATTTCGGCACAGGGAGCGGTTGTCTGGCCATCGCGCTCGCAGTTAACTGTCCCGCAGCCCGAATCTATGCGAGCGACATCTCGCAGGAAGCGCTGGAAGTTGCCAGTCAAAACGCCAAACGGCACAGCCAGGCGGACCTCATCCAGTTCATGGCAGGCGACGGCTTTGCGGCGGTGCCCGAAGGCACGCGATTTGATTTAATCATCAGCAATCCGCCTTACATCCCGAGCGCCGAAATCGGCAGCTTGCAACCGGAAGTCCGTGATTATGATCCACTATGCGCTTTAGATGGCGGCCCGGACGGTTTGGATTTCTTCCGCCGCCTGGCCATAGAGGCCAGACCGTTTCTGAAGGCTTGCGGGAAGATCATGCTGGAATTCGGCGATGGCCAAGCCGAAGGGATCCGTGACATTTTCCAACAGCAAAAGTGGGTTGTTGACGCGGTGCAAAAAGACTACACTCAGAGGCCCAGAATCCTGATTGCGCATGGAAAGTCTATTAATTAAAGGTGGCGTGCCTCTACGCGGGGAGGTGACCATCAGCGGCGCCAAGAATGCAGCACTGCCGATAATGGCGGCTACATTGCTGACGCGGGAACCCTGCGTGATCCGGCACGTGCCCGCTCTTAGCGATGTAAAATTCATGGGCGAAATTCTGACGCGCCTTGGCGCCCAAGTCCGTTTCAAAGGAGACACTGTTCAGGTGCAGGCCAGGCATATTAAAGGCACCGGCGATTATGATTTGGTTCGCAGAATGCGCGGCTCAATCTGCATTATGGGCCCCCTCCTAGGGCGTCTGAAGAAAGCGACGGTGTCATTACCGGGCGGGTGCGTTATCGGTGCCCGGCCCATTAATCTGCATTTGAAAGGATTCTGCGCGCTGGGCGCGAAAGTCGTCATCGAAAACGGCTATGTGCATGCCAGCGCAAAACGGCTGGCAGGCACAGCGATGTTTCTTGGCGGCCGCGCCGGTTCGACCGTGCTTGGCACTGCGAATGTGATGATGGCGGCCGTTTTGGCTGAAGGGGTAACCGTGATCGAAAGCGCGGCGTGTGAACCCGAAATTGTGGATCTGGCGGATTTTCTGAAAGCGATGGGGGCAAAGATTGCCGGTGCGGGAAGCCCAACAATCACAATCAATGGAGTCAGGGAATTGCATGGGGCCGAGCACGAAGTGATTCCGGACCGCATCGAGGCGGCAACCTTCGCGATTGCCACGGCGGCAACAAACGGCGAAGTCACGCTGCACGGCGTGCGGACTGATCACCTGGGCGCCGTGTTGGACAAGCTAAAGGATGCGGGGGTAAGAATCGATCACAACGGCGCAAGCCTCGCGATTCGGCGAAGTGGAAAATTAAGGCCCGTGGACATCACCACCCTGCCCTACTCGGGCTTTCCAACCGATGCGCAGGCGCAAATGATGGCGCTGATGGCCATAACTCCAGGCGTCAGCATCATTACGGAACGGATTTTTGAATCGCGATTTATGCACGTGAGTGAGTTGATGCGGTTGGGCGCCCAGATAGAGATTGAAGGTCCGAGCGCGATCGTAAAAGGGGGAAAGCCCCTGAGCGGCGCGCCCGTCATGGCCAGCGATTTAAGGGCTTCGGCGGCGCTGGTGATTGCGGGTTTGGCGGCCCGGGGCACAACCCAGATCAACCGGGTGTACCACCTCGACCGAGGCTATGAAACTATCGACAGCAAGCTGCGCGCGCTTGGCGCCCGCATCGAGCGGATCGGAAGAGAATGACCAAGCTGATTGCAGCTCTGATTCTAGTGATAGCCCTTTACGGCGGCTGGCACTTGTTCCTCTACTGGGACAAGATAAAGCACGAAGAAGAAACCGCTCAGAAGCAAGCGGCGGCTTCGGTGCTTGTGCCCGAACAACTGCCCGGCCTGCCACAAGCGCTTGAGCTGACATTGCAAACAGCGCAGAAACAAGGCGCCACAGGGTTGAAGGGTTGGTTGAAAATGTACGGTCAGAACGTTCAAGATCCACGGAAAGCCTGGATTGAACTGGATTATTGCGTGCTTGTGGCACGTGAGGCCCCGACCGAGGCGAAGCGGGTTTTTGCATCCGTGAAGGAGAGAACCCCGCCATCGTCGCCGGTGTGGCCAAGGTTGAAGCAGCTCGAAAAGAGCTGCGAGTGATTTTTTGCTGGCCTGAGGCTGAACGGAAATCTACACTGACATTGCAGTTGGAAAAATGAAAGGCCACTTATGGATGTAATCTTTAACTGTCCCAAGTGCGAACAGGAGTTGGCCGTCGACAGCACAGGCGCCGGCACCCAAATCAACTGCCCTTCCTGCGGCAATCTCATTTTCATTCCGGAACCGGAGTCAGTCATTTCCCGGCCAGGGGTGGATAGTGACAACCGGGCGCCGCGCATGGAAGCCCACCCGATCAACCCGATATCCTCCTCTGCGGCAGCGAAAGTGGAAATGCACTTGCGCGTACCGGTGCACAGCACAACGGAAAGCTTGATCGGGAAACCACCGATTCCGCTCGAAGTCGCAGCTAAAGAAACCGACAAGAAAATCCGCACAAAAACGATTCGCCACACCGATTGCATCGAGGTGGGCCATGACAAGTTCGATGAAGTGATAACGAACTTCTTGGCCAAGGTCGGCGAAGCAAACATCATCAGTATCAATACCTTGAGCTACACGTACCTGGACATCGGCACTCAGAAACTGCTAACTGACTTTGGCGTGTTGATCGTATATCGAGCATAGTCAAAGGGCGCCGGGTCGAACATCCAGCCTGTCTTGACTTACAAACTTGGGGTCGTTACCGTAATCGAATGAATCGTCGGCTCGTTTGCCTCCTGCTCATTGTGGTCTGCTGGCTGGCTTTTCCGTTTCGCTCGCCTGCGCCTTTAATCTATACCCCGGAGGAAGGTTGGACCTACGAACCAGTCGGAGGTGAGGGCAAGTGGCAACAGGCGCGGGCCAAAGATCAATTCGGGGTCGCGCAAGCCGGATTCGACAAAAAGGATTACAAGCTCGCCCTCAAAGCTGCCCGCCGGGTAGTCAACGTCTGGCCGCTGTCAGACTACGCTCCTCAGGCACAATACCTGATCGGTCGGTGTTATGAAGCCAAGGGCAAAGATGAAAAGGCTTTCAAAGAGTACGAAAAAGTCCTTGAAAAATATCCAAAGAGCACGAATTACGATGAGGTCCTTGAGCGCCAGTATGAAATCGCCAACCGCTATCTTGCCGGAAAATGGTTTAAATTGTGGGGCTATATTCCGATCTTCTCTTCGATGGAACGGACGGCCGGGATGTACGATAAGATCGTAAAGAATGGGCCTTACAGCCAGGTCGGTCCGCAGGCGCAATTAAAGATCGGAGCGGCGCGGGAAAAGCAGTCCAATTACCCGTTGGCGGTCAAGGCTTATGAGTTGGCGGCCGACCGTTATCATGATCGACCGCAAGTAGCGTCAGAGGGGCTTTACCGAGCGGGATGGGCTTATGATAAACAGGCACAAACCGCTGAGTATGATCAAAGCACAGCCGGGGATGCGATTGCGACGTTCACGGACTTTATGACGCTTTACCCCAATGACGTTCGCGTCCCCGAGGCGCAGAAGGTCATCGCGTCGCTCAGGAGCGAGCAAGCGCGCGGCGATTTTCAAATCGCGAAGTTCTACGAAAAATACAAGAAATGGAATGGGGCGTTGATTTATTACAATGAGGTTCTGCTGCGCGACCCAACTTCTCCCTATGCAACGGAAGCGCGCCAGCGCATTGACGCGCTCAAGAAGCTGACAAAGGCGGCAAGCAAATAAGATGGGCGTTACTCGGCGTTTTCTAACGTGTCTTGTGGCGCTCAGCTTGAGCGGATGCGCGGGTTACCGGTTCGGTCCCAGCAACGGGACGGCCGCTGGGGAGAAATCAATTCAAATCAACCCATTTCCGAACCAGACACTTGAACCGCATTTAACCGATGCTGTGACCGCTCAACTACGTCAGGCGATACAGCGCGACGGCACCTACCGACTGGCCTCGAATGAAGATGCGGACATCGTTGTGAGCGGGGTCATTACTCACTTTGAACGATTTGAACTCAGTTTCGTGGATAACGACACGTTGACGGTGCAGGACTTCCGCTTGAGTCTGACGGCAACGGTCACTGCGCGCGAAAGAATCTCTGGCAAAGTGATCTTCGACAAGCCCGTGACCGGCAACACGCTCGTCAGGATCAGCAACGATATGCCCAACGCAGAACGCCAGGCCCTGCCGTTGCTAGCGGGGGATTTGGCGAAAAACGTGACGGCATTGCTGGTCGAAGGAACCTGGTAGCGCTCGTCTATTTCGCATTTCAAACCTTTGGATTGACTCACTTCTTCGCGTACTTCTCCAGCAGGTTCTTCGCAACATTGTTTCTCGGATCCAATTGCAGGGCAGAGTCCAGGATCCGATGAATTTTCGTTTGATTGGCCGGCTCCGTCATTTCCACCAGGCGCGCTTGCAATACCAGTGACGATGATGCGAACGAGTTTTCGATGCTCGCGAGCGACAACGCTGTGGCATTCTGCACGTACGGCCCAACATCTTCCCGACAGCGGATGAATTCCGAATAAATCGGGGTCAACAACCCTTCCCGGCTGCTGGCGATGGAGGAGCGTGGCGCAATGTATTCCAGATAAGGGTAATCGTCCGTGTTAAACGTCTGGCCGCTTCCCACGAAGTCCTTAAGATTGCCGTCTCCCAAAAGGATGCAACTGGTCAAATCCTCTGCCCGTTCCACCTTGATCCTCTTCAAATCCTCCGCCACAGCAGCCGGTGCCGTCATCTTTTTGCGGAGCGTTTCCATGTCAATCTTTAGCGGCGACAGTGTCCCGAGGATAATCGTCCATTCCGTCCGCCCCATCGGCGAGTGAAAAAGATACACATGCGGGAAAACCGCCTTCAACGACCGCACCGCCACCCGAAAATCCTCCAGCGACAGCCCGTAGTATGGCAGCCAGGCTGAAAAAATCCCATCCGGGTTGAGACGTTCCCGGCACAGCCGGAAATAATCCGTACAATACAAACCGCCGTTGCCCGCCAGCCGCGGGTGGATGGAATCCGACAGGATGGCATCGTATTTTTCTTCCGACTTCACGAGGTAACTGCGCGCATCGTCAATGTACACGCGCACGCGCGGATCGTTCAATACTCCATGATTGTTCTCCTTGAACTCATCCCGCGCCTTGATGATCGCCGCGGTGATTTCGACGCAGTCAATCTGCTTCACCGGATGGCGCGTGATGGCATAGGCCGTGCCGCCGGAGCCAAAACCAATCTGCAGCACCTTTTCCGGTCGCGGATGCAGCAACAGTGCCAGGTGGGCCTGCAGTTTTTGCGTGGTTTCGAACTTCAGGTCCGTGCCCGCCACGTTCACTCCGTTAATGGAAATTGTCCGGTGGTCGCCGTAATCCTCAATCGTCACCGTGCCGCCGATGTCTTCGTTGATGTAAGTCAGTCGGGCATCCGGCGGGACAAAAATGCCCGAGAACGTGCTCGCCGGGATACCGCCTCGCGCCGCCAACCCCACTGCCGCCACCGTCACCCCCAGCAGCGCAAACCACCGCACCGAGAACCTGATTTCCGGCCCGGTGCGTCCACGGCACGAATACGCCACCACGCCGATGAGCAAATTCACCAGCGCCACGACTATCAGGCTGTGCAGCGTTCCCAGGCGTGGAATAAGGAAGAAACCCGCTGCGAGCGAGCCGCCGATTGCGCCGATCGTATCGGCGAAGTAACTCACACCCACACCGGAACCGGTCCGGCCCCGGGATGCCGCGTAAATTTTGGCTGCCACCGGAAAAGTCATCCCCATCAATACGGCTCCGGGAAAAATGAAAATCAACGACACGACCGCCTGGAGCACGATGAAACTGATGAAATCACCAAAGCGCAAAGCGCCTCCCTGGAAGAGAAAATTGTTCAAGACCTTCAGTACCACCGGCGTCGCTCCCAAAGTGGCCAACACGCTTAAGCCAATCAGTACTTGGAGCACCCCAAGCACCTCCACCAGCCTTTTGCTCCGGTCTACGAACCATGCCGTAACACTCCCGCCAAACGCCAGGCCGCACAGGTAGGTCGTCAGCATGATGGTGAAGGCGTAAGTGGTTGTGCCCGTCAGGAACGTCAGCACCCGGGTCCAGAGGACTTCGTATGCCATCCCGGTCAGCCCTGCGATGACCAGCAGAACCAGCAGCAGCCGCAGAAACCAGGCTGGATAAACGCTGGCCTGCGTTGCTTCCTCCGTTTTTGGCGCGGGCGTTTCTGCGGCAACGGGCTGACGGCTCAGAGTAATCGCAGCTAACCCGACAAAAAAAGTGATCGCCACCGCGACCAATGTCGTTGCCCGCACCCCCAACGCCGCGATGAGAACGAAGCCCGCCGCGCCGCACCCCAGCACCGCACCCCACGTATTCAGCCCGTAGAGCAGGCCCAGGTTTTTCCCCAGCACCGACATCCGTTGCGTAAGTTGCCGCGTCAGCAACGGCAGTGTGCCTCCCATTAGCGTGGTCGGAATCAGCAGCAGAAATACGAGCAGAATTGCCTGCGCAAAACTCAGGCTGTGATATGAGGCACCGGAGGCACGGGCATACCAGAGATAGACCGGCAGCAGTCCATTGAGGATTGCCGGAAAGGCCAGCGCGAAGCATCCCACCAGCAGCTCCAGTATGCCGTAGAGCTTCAGCGGATTCTTCGTCCGGTCCGCGACTTTCCCGAAAATAAAACCCCCAATCGCCATGCCGCCCATGAACCCAGCCAGCACCGTCGCCGCAGCATAAACCGAGTTGCCGAAGATCAGCGAAAGCAACCGCATCCAAACCACTTCATATACCAGGCCGCTGAAACCAGATCCGAAAAACAGAAGCAAGACGAGGGTTCTTTGCGATATTCGCATCATTGTTCGTTATCAAAGGCGATCCCGAATCGCAAGGCGCAACTGGCCGCCCTCCTGGCCCATACTCAACCGTTTTGACCGCAACTTTGTGTTTCCCTGGAGTTCCCAACACAATGTCCGGTCGGCGAGAGAGAATCGCGCGATTGAGAAAACCAGGCCAGCCTCTCGATCCCAGCGCCCCTGGGAATTACCTCGCCGCCATGACCAATCCGTTCTCAAGCAACCTCTTCGCCTCGAGCATTTCCTGCTGCGTTGGATGATCGCTCTCCCCGTCAACCGATCACAATCAAGTGCATCGTCTCGGGCAGATTCGCTGCGACCCGCGCGACAATGTTCCCCTTTAGTAAATTAACCAATGTCGCCCGCCGACTGCCTCCTAACACCACCGTATCCACACCAAACGTCGCCGCGATGTCGATAATCGTTTCCGCCGGCGAATCGCTGATGCTGTAGAGCTTGTTTACTTTCAGTCCCCGAGCTTCGGATTCCAACCGCGTGAAGAGAGACTTCGCATCCGAATCGCTCTCCCAGTTGCCTCCCATGTCAATCGTGACTGTCACTTCGCGCACATAAAGCACGAGCAGTTGGGCGCCGCGCACCCGGCTTTCTTCAAGCGCAAATTGCAACGCCGGCGTCCAGCCGCGCGCCGCGACCAGAATGAACTGGCCAAGAAAATCAGGAGCGGCCGGACCGGGCGCGGCTTTTTGTAAGACCGACGCCGGCATCGCTGTCGCAGTCGCGATACGCTGGTGCCGCCGCGTCAGTTCCCGCAACGTCAATCCCACCGCCAGCACCACCGCCACAAACAACAACGCCCACACCTTGCTCAAAGCAATAGTTATCCAGATCGCCGCGAGCACCAGGAACGTCCCCTTCATCGTGATGCGTTCGAATCCCTTGAGCGGGATAGATTTGGCAAATGCGCACGAGCCGAGATTAATGGCTATGGCCCCCACCACACCTATTGCGTAGAGCGCCGCCAGGCCCTCAACTTTATCGTCGATGTTCAGCACAACGACAGGCAGGATTGTCGCCGTAATCAACGCCACCCAAGGGACCCCGAAACGATTGAGTTGCAGGAATGGGTCCGGCAGCTCTCCGTCGTGCGCCATCACATATAATAGCGCCACCATGCCCGTAATCGCCGTGTTCACTGCTGAAATCAGCAGCAGACCGAACACCCATCCGACGAGGATGCCGAACTTCGGCCCTAGGAAAATGTCGCCCATGTAGCGCAGCATGTCATTCTGGTGCTCTTTGGCTGCGTCTGGCAGGCACATCGCCAGCACGCTGAGCATGGCGGTGCCGATAACTACATCCACCATCACCACGATAATCGCCCGTCGAGCGGTGATGAGGACCGAAGGCCTGTCCAGAGTGGAATTAGCGTCGAGCCTGAGCACGCCGGTGCTGCTGGCCGCGACTTCCACCCCGGACAGCGCCAGGATCATGTCCACAAACCTGGTCCAATTCTGCAGAATGCCCCCCCCCGGCGCCTGGGTATGGATCTGCGAAAGATGGGGAACGCCGCCGCCGATGAGTATTATCACTACCGCAACGGTCGGCACCGCCAGCCACACCGCAATTCCTCCGGTGTGTTTCGGACCCAAAAAATTCACCGCGCCAATCGCGAAGATTGCCGTGATCGCCCACTTCTTTGCCGTCACCGGGTCTTCAAAGCCAAGGTAATGAAAGCCATCCAGACAGCTCAGTGCCGCAGTAACGATGAAATCCGCCAGCAACAACAGCCCGCCTATGGTCGCTAATCGTCGTGAATGCAGGCCCGCCGAGGTATAGACGCCGCCACCGTTGGGAAAGTGTTTGCAGATCCAGATGTAATTCAGGCCGACAAATCCTGTCACTGCGCACACCGCCAACAGATGCGGCAGTGCGGCAAAACCAATCGCCGCCATCCCAAGGCCAATGACATAAGCCTTACTCGTGCCCCAGTCGCCGTAGAGCAACGCCGCCGCTCGTACCCAGCCCACATTGCGCGGGCGGCCAACATTACTGATCTCCATAACGCCGCTTAGGGCCTACCTGAACCTAGATTCATCGACGCTTGGATACCATGCCCACCAATAGAATCAAGCTCGCTTCGCCCACTCGTTCTTCCGATTCCTGCTCCCCTAATCTCCAAACTCTCATTTGGCGTCGGCTCAGAGCAGTTTGATCTGCGCTTTCTCCCGTCTCATAGCCTCCGTCAAACTTAGCAATCGGCCGTCGCGGCGCTCAATGACGTGTTTATCCACTCCCGACTCATAAGACACAGGGTAGTTGGCATCGTAACAGGCCATGCAGAATCCGGCCGCCGGCAAACCCGTCGCCTTCACCATGCCTGCCTGCGAAAGATAGTGCAGCGAATCCACGTTCAGGCACTTCCGAATTTCCTCCTGCGAACAATTCGCTGCCATCAACTGGCTGCGGTCCGGAAAATCAATCCCATACACGCACGGATTCATGTGCGGCGGACAACTAACCAGCACATGAACTTCTTTCGCGCCGGCTTCCTTGAGGTTGTTCACGCGGGCTTTGCTCGTTGTGCCGCGCACAATCGAATCATCCACCACGATCACCCGCTTGTCCTTCACCACTTCCGCAATCAGGTTCAGTCGAATCCGCACGTCCGCATCGCGCACCAATTGTGACGGCTGGAGAAAGCTGCGGCCGACATAATAATTACGCACGAATGCCATCTCCAACGGAATGCCCGACTCCAGCGAGTAGCCAAGCCCGGCGCAACTGCCGCTTTCCGGCACCGGCACAACCACGTCGGCATCTATCGGGAATTCGCGCGCCAACTGCCGGCCCATCTCCACGCGGACCTTGTAAACGTTCCGGTCCGCAATGGTGCTGTCCGGTCGGGCGAAATAGACGTATTCGAAAATGCAGAACGCCCGCCGCGCATGTTCCGGGAACGCCTGCACACTGCTGATCCCGTTTTCGCTGACGGCCACAATCTCGCCCGGCTCCACTTCACGCACGAATTTGGCATGGACCAGATCCAGCGCGCAAGTCTCGCTCGCCAACACCCAGGCGTCGCCGATTCGGCCAATGCACAGTGGCCGGAATCCGTATGGATCGCGCACCCCGATCAGCTCATTCTCGGTCATAATGACCAGTGAATAGGCGCCTTCGATTCGGCGGATGGTTTGAACAAGGTCATTTCGATGGCCGTTGAGGCTCGGCTGCGCCATCAGTTGCAAAATGATCTCGCTGTCAACAGTTGTTTGAAAAATCGCGCCATTGGCTTCCAACTCACGCCGAAGCCGGGCAGCATTCGTCAGGTTGCCGTTGTGTGCGATTGCGATCTGACCGCGCGCCGAATCCACAGTGAGAGGTTGAGCGTTGCGCAGATGGGAAGAGCCGGTGGTCGAATAGCGCGTGTGGCCCACAGCCATGCGACCAGCCAGCCCATGCAAAATCTCAGTATTGAAGACCTGGGATACCAACCCCATTCCTTTGTGGACATGAAATTCCCTGCCGTCGGACGTGACGATCCCGGCGCTTTCCTGTCCGCGGTGCTGCAAGGCATAGAGACCGTAAAACGTGAGCTCTGCGGCATTCGGATGGCCGTAAACGCCGAACAAACCGCAGTAATGTTTTGGATATGCCTGCATCAACTCAATTTGCTATTGCCACGGTTCGATTACAACTCCCGGTCAATTCATAACCCGCGCGATTGAGTTCCACCAAAGGTCGTGTAATTCTACCAGCGAGCAACTCAACCCGGACCCGGCACTTTTGATCTCCAACGAATCCCCACCCACGATTCCGATTTGCGTTGCCGAAACGTCTAGAATCTTCGCGCGCGAAATCACTTTAACGGCATCGGCCGCCGCGGACGAAATTAAAATACGCCCCTGCGTTTCGCCGAACAGCAGCCCATCCAGTCGCAGCGCGGGGCTTCCTTCGGACAATGGCAGGACTACGCCCGCCAGGTCAACCTGCGCTCCAATCAGCCGCGGCGTGTTACGAGCGGTTTGTTGCGAAATGCAGCATTCCGCCAGCGCCACGGCCAGCCCACCTTCGCTGCAATCGTGGGCGCTCTTCACCACGCCGGAATAGATGAGCGCACGTAACGCCAGGTGCAACTCCGCTTCCTTTTCCAAGTCGCACCGGGGCGGTGTGCCCGTCTTCAGGCTGTGAATTCGACGCAGATATGCCGAGCCGCCCAAGCCTTGCAGCGGATCGTTCGGAGCGATGGCTTTTCCCAGCAGGATAATCACGTCGCCTTCATCCTTAAACCATTGCGTTGTGATGTGCGCCGCTTGATCGATTAGGCCCACCATCGCCACCGTTGGTGTCGGGTCAATGGGACCATTCGGGCTTTGGTTATAAAGACTGACATTGCCCCCCGTCACCGGCGCATTGAGAACGCGGCAGGCCTCAGCCATTCCACGAACCGATTCGCGCAGTTGCCAGAAGATTTCCGGATTGTGCGGATTACCGAAGTTGAGATTGTCTGTCGTCCCCAGCGGTCTGGCACCGGCGCAAGCCAGATTTCGGGCCGCCTCAGCCACCACGATTTTGCCGCCCTCATAAGGGTCCAGGCAGACATAGGTCGAATTTCCATCCACCGTCAGTGCTATAAACTTTTCAAGTTTTTTGCGGGTTGCGGGTTGGGCGTCTGCCGCCGCTGAAACCGAGGGCAGCGAGTCGTCTTTGATGCGCAGGACCGCCGCGTCCGAGCCCGGGCAAACCACGGTTCCGTTTCTCACCATGTAATCGTATTGCCGGTAAACCCAGTTCTTCGAAGCGATAGCCGGCCAACTCAGCAGGGATTTGAGGGCACTTGCGGGATCTTGCGTGTCTTTAATTCCCGCCAGCGTGAACGCTCGCGTTGTCTTCAGCCAAGCCGGTTCACGAGCTTCACGCTCATACACCGGCGATTCATCAGCCAACTTCTTCGCTGGAATGTCCGCAACCACCTCGCCACGGTTGCGAACCACCATCCGACCGGTATCGGTGACCCTGCCGATCTCTGCCCAAGGCAGATCCCACTTCTCGAAAATCCGTTTCACTTCATCTTCGCGGCCCCTTTTTACGATAAGCAACATCCGCTCCTGCGACTCACTGAGCATGATTTCGTAAGCGCTCATGTCCGGCTCGCGTTGCGGCACTTTGGCGAGTTCGATCTCGATCCCTGTTTCAGCCCGCGCGGCGGTCTCGCAAGTCGCGCAGGTTAAACCCGCCGCGCCCATGTCCTGAATGCCCGCAACCGCTCCGGTCGCCAGGAGTTCCAGACAGGCTTCGCACAACAGCTTTTCCATGAACGGATCGCCCACCTGGACGGCACCCCGCTGGTGCGCGGCGGACTCCTCGGTCAGATCCTGAGAGGCGAAAGCCGCCCCTGCCAGCCCATCCCGACCCGTCGCGGGACCGACGTAGAAAACAGGGTTGCCGATGCCACTGGCGAGGCCATGAGCGATCTGTTCGTGGCGCAGAACGCCAAGACACAGCACATTCACCAAAGGATTGCCTTCGTAGGATTTGTCGAATTGAACTTCACCCGCGACGTTTGGAATGCCGAAGCAATTGCCGTAATGCGCGATGCCCGCGACAACGTCCCGAAAAAGCCGACGGCTGTTGATGAACGACTGGGGCTTGAGAGTCCCGGATTGCGGGATCAAACAAGACGGATTTCTTTCCTCACCCTCCGTTTCCGGCAGGGAAAAAGGTGAGATGCCAGCAATCCCGGTGGCTTCGTCGGTGATAGGGCCGAAGCGGAGAGAATTCAGCGAGCAGATCGGCCGGGCGCCCATTGTGATGATATCCCGGATAATGCCTCCGACGCCCGTCGCCGCGCCTTGAAACGGCTCGACGGCGCTTGGATGATTGTGCGATTCGATTTTGAAGGCAATAGCCAATCCATCGCCGATATCGATGATGCCGGCGTTTTCTTCCCCCGCGCCGACGAGAATTTTCGGCGACCCGGTCGGCAGCATTTTGAGCAATGAACGGCTGTTCTTGTAAGAACAATGCTCACTCCACATGACAGAGAAGATACCCAGTTCAGTGTAACGCAACTCCCGCCCAAGAACCCGCCTGGCCTTCTCATGCTCTTCGGGGGTAAGATTGTGCCTTCGCACTAACTCCGGAGTAATGGCCGGCTCAGTCATCAGTATTTTCAGTTTGTGACCTGCGAAACGCTGGCTGCCTGTTTGGTTTGCAATGCGTGAATCATGCTTTCGAAAACCAGTCGTCCATCCACTCCTCCTAAAAGCAATTCGCTTGCGCGTTCCGGGTGTGGCATGAGGCCGGCAACGTTGCGCATCTCGTTGCAAACACCGGCAATGTTTTCGAGCGAGCCATTCGGGTTGGCGGCTTCCGTGGCCTCGCCCGCGGCATCTACATACCGCAAGAGGATTTGCTTTTTTGCCTTGAGATTTGCCAGCGTCTTTTCGTCTGTAAAATAGCAGCCTTCGTTGTGGGCGATCGGCAGGCGCACGAGCTTTTCGGACGGAATCCGGTTTACAAACGGTGAATCCGCCGTGACGGCTTTCAGGAACACGTTTTCACAGCGAAACTGAATAGAGCGATTGCGGATTAGTGTTCCGGGCAATAAGCCGGCTTCGCAAAGAATTTGGAACCCGTTGCAGATTCCAAGAACCAGACCGCCGTGGCTGGCAAACGTTTGCACAGCGCCCATCACAGCGCTGAATCTGGCAATGGCGCCGGTGCGCAGATAATCACCGTAACTGAACCCGCCGGGAATAACCACCGCATCAGCCCCGCCGAGCGAGGAATCCTTGTGCCAGACAAGCCGGGCGGAGCGACCCAAAACATTGCGCAACACGTGGACCACGTCCTGGTCGCAGTTAGAGCCGGGAAACTGGAGGACGGCGAAGTTCATTTCAAACGTGAGTTGAGGTCGCCGCCCAGTGATTGGCGGATCCCAGAGTGGCGATGGTGCTTTACCTCTTTAAAACTGCATGCCATAGCGGGCTCAATCAATGTCAAAGCGGTAATCTTCAACGATTGGGTTGCTGAGGATTTTGCGGCAGGCATCGTCGATCTGCTTTCCTGCGGTTTCCTTATCAACGGCGGTTATGTCGATTTCAAGGTACCTGCCGACGTGAACGGCGCCGATCCCTTTGTAGCCGATGTGTTCGAGGGCGGTTTGCACGGCTCTGCCCTGTGGGTCCACCACAACCTTCTTCGGCGTAATAATGATTTTGGCTTTCATCTCAAAACGGAGGCTTATGCGGCTCGTTCGGAGGAATGTTGGAAGAGCGGGGAGCCGCAGGCCAGAAATTTCTGGACACAAAACGCGAAAGCACCCCTCTCTCAACTGCCACAAGTTCCGCTGCAATTCAGGCTTGTGCCTGGCAGAAGGTATTGATTCCAAGGCGGTAACCCGATTTAATGTCCCACGTTGATCGCAAAACGTGTCATTCCGTGTCTGGATGTCCATGCGGGACAGGTAACGCGCGGTGTCCAATTCGGCGTCGCCGAAGCAGGCGGCCTTCGTAATGTCGGCGATCCAGTGGACCTCGCCCTGCGCTATAACGAGCAGGGCGCCGATGAACTGGTGTTTTTCGACATCACGGCGACCGCGCATGGGCGAGCTACGATGGTTGATGTGATTGAACGGGCGGCAGACCAGTGCTTTATGCCCCTCACGGTCGGAGGGGGGCTGCGCTCGGTCAAGGACATGTACACCATGTTGCGAGCAGGAGCTGACAAGATCAGCATTAACTCGTCGGCTCTCGCAAACCCGGATTTGATCCGGTCCGGAGCGGAGAAATTCGGCAGCCAGTGCATCGTGGTTTCCATTGACGCGAAGAATGTCGCACCCGAACGGTGGGAAGTGTTTTCTCATGGCGGCCGCAGAACAACGGGGAGGGAAGCCGTGGATTGGGCAAAGCAGGCAGTATCGCTTGGCGCGGGAGAAATCGTGCTGAACAGCATTGATGCCGACGGCACGAAAGCGGGGTTCGACCTGGTTATCACGAAACGCGTGAGCGAAGCGGTCGGTGTGCCAGTGGTGGCCAGCGGAGGCGCCGGCAACCTCGACCACATGGCCGCGGTGTTGCTCGAAGGGAAGGCCGATGCCGTGCTGGCGGCGAGCATCTTCCATTTCGGCGAATATACCGTTGGGGATGTGAAGAAGTTTTTGGCCACGAAAGGGATTCCGGTCAGGTTCGTTTGAAGGCCTGCCACGGGGAGTGCGGAAAGGGTTCACCGCCTTTGTTTGCATTTGGAGCGTAGTAACGGTTACATTCCCGCCGAGATAATGACTAGAACAGACAAGAGCATCGAAGTATTGGAGCGCTGCGGCATGGTTGCGAACGCTTCGATGCCCGGCTTTTCCACTGCTCCAGCCTTAAACCACTCCAGCACTTCGATTCCCTCTCTATGAACTGTTTTGATAAACTTAAATTTGATGCAAACGGCCTGATCCCGGCCATTATCCAGGAGCAAAAGACGGGTCGGGTATTGATGATGGCATGGATGAACCGTGCGTCGCTTGAACAAACCATCGAGACCGGCAAGACGCATTTCTGGAGCCGTTCACGCCAGAAATTCTGGATGAAGGGGGAATCGAGCGGACACACACAGACTGTCAAAGACATCGCGTTCGATTGTGACGGCGATACACTGTTAATTCAGGTGGAGCAGATTGGCGCCGCCTGCCATGAAGGATACCGCTCCTGCTTCTTCCGCTCCATGGAGGATGCCGGCACGAAAGCAAGAATTACAGAAGCACAACTCGAAACACCGGAGCAAATCTACGGCAAGAAATAATGGATGACTTCGTTCGATTCGCCAGCTAATGGTGCCGCAGCTCCAGACACAAGGTGTGGAAGGCTGCCAGAAAGTTTTGTGACGGAAGGCGCTTCTCCGTTGGGAAAATAAAATGTATTCACCCGGACTGGACGAATTTCTTGAGCTGGCGAAGCGGGGCAACCTGATACCAGTCACGCGCCGACTGCTGGCTGACATTGAGACTCCGCTGTCCGCCTACCGCAAAATCCGCGGGCCGGACGAGTCTTTCCTGCTCGAATCAGTGGAAGGGGGGGAACATCTCGGGCGCTACTCATTTGTGGGCTGCAATCCCCGCGCGACCATCCGCCAGATTGGCAACATTGTCGAATTGCGTGAGAACGGCAGGTTAGTCGAGAGTTTCGCAATCGGCGCTCACGCAGGAGTCCAAGGTTTGCAACCGGTGAAGGACGGGCTTGAGGTCGTGGAACGCGTCATGCGGAAATACAAGCCGGTATCGCTACCCGAGCTGCCGCGTTTCACGGGCGGGGCAATCGGGTTCATCGGCTACGAATTCATCCACGATGTTGAGCCGGTCGTGCCGCGCCCAACCCGCGACGACTTGCAGACGCCGGTCATGTGCTTCCTCATCGCCGACCAGTTGCTGATCTTTGACCGGGTCGCGCAGACGATAACGGTCCTGGTCAACGCCATGGTTGACGACGCGGCGACTCCCGAACAGGCCTACGAAGACGCAACAGGCGAAATCGACCGGCTCATTTCGCTGCTCGAACAGCCAAGCGAGCACCATCCAGTAACGGTTCCCGCCATCGTGCTCCCGGTTCCTTTCGAATCGAATGTGTCCAGGGAGACTTTCCTTGCGAATGTTGTGAAGGCGAAGGAGTACATCACTTCGGGCGACATCATCCAAGTGGTGGGTTCGCAGCGCTTTTCGACGCCGGTTAAAGCATCGCCCCTGGACATCTATCGCGCGGCTCGATCGATTAATCCATCGCCGTACATGTTTCTGTTGGAACTGGGCGGTTTTTCGCTGGTGGGCGCCTCGCCGGAAATTCATGTTCGTTGCGAGGAACACAAGGTGGAGATACGCCCAATCGCGGGCACCCGCCACCGCGGAGCCACGCCGAACGAGGACAGGTCCCTCGAACAGGAACTGCTCGCCGACCCCAAGGAGCGTGCGGAGCACGTGATGCTGGTGGATCTGGCACGCAATGATCTGGGCCGGGTATGCGATTTTGGCACCGTGCAGGTAAAAGATCTGATGAGCATTGAGCGGTACAGCCACGTCATGCACATCGTGTCGCAAGTCGAGGGGAATCTTTCCGCAGACAAGACGCCGTACGATTTGATGCGGGCGACGTTTCCCGCAGGCACGCTCAGCGGCGCGCCGAAGATCCGCGCGATGCAAATCATTTCCGAACTCGAACAAACCACGCGCGGCCCTTATGGCGGCTGTGTGGGCTACTTCTCTTTTAACGGCAATCTCGATTGCTGCATCACCATTCGCACCGGGCTTATCAAAGATGGCAAGGCCTACGTGCAAGTCGGCGGCGGCTGGGTGAACGATTCCACACCCGAAGGCGAGTATCAGGAGACGGTGAACAAGGCCCAGGCAATGCTCAAAGCGGTGGCGCTGGCTGAAGGATTCCAGACGCAATCTTAGCATCGCCCGGTCGCGGACCATCCGGCGCATAGCGAAAGCGGAAACGGAAAAAGGTTGTTTTGAGGCTGCGAAGATTTACTTTTACGGTTGACCGAATGAAAACCTTCGCTGAACTCAATTTTCCGGGACGGCTCGTAGCGGTGGAGGGCCTCGATGGCTCGGGGAAATCGACCCAGATTTACCTGCTTAAACGCTGGCTCGAGCTGCAGGGAATGAAAGTTTATTTCAGCGAATGGAATTCGTCCGAGCTCGTCAAGTCCGCCACCAGCAAAGGCAAGAAGCGCGAGCTATTGACTCCGACCACCTTCAGTCTTATCCACGCAACGGACTTTGCGGACCGCTACGAGCGGCATCTGGTGCCGCTGCTGCGTGCCGGTTATCTCGTCCTTTGCGACCGCTACATTTTCACAGCCTTCGCCCGTGACGTTGTGCGCGGTTGCCCGCCGGAATGGGTGCGGGGCCTATACAGCTTCGCCGCGCTGCCGGACCTGACCTTCTTCTTTAAGTCGGACCTGGAGGTGTCGCTGCAGCGCATTCTGGATGGCCGGCCGCAATTGAAATACTTCGAGGCCGGCATGGACTTGCGCCTCTCGACCGACCTCTATGAAAGCTTCCGCATCTTCCAAGGACGGATACTCGAGCAATACCTGGCCATGAGCACCGAGTTCAACTTCCTGGTCGTGGATGCGAATGAGCTCGTCGAAAAGCAACAGGAGGTTGTCCGCGAACTGGTGGCGCAGAATGTGAACCTGGCCAGCTTCCGCCGTGCCGAGCGCCTGCCCGCCAGGCCGACGCCCGCGCCACAACCAAAGGCTGTTAAACCGGAGGAGCCTGCGGAATGAGACGCGTCCCCGCAAATCAGATTGTCGTTCCGCACCGGAGCAACAGACGTTTTTACGGCCATGGGATTCCCAAGGTGGATTTGGAGCGACTGGCCGGCAAGCTTATCGTGGTGGAAGGGGCGGATGGGTCGGGCCGGTCCACACAGATTGCCATGCTGGTTGAGTGGCTCGAAGGCACCGGCCATGCCACGGTCCAGGTGGGATTGAAGCGATCCACACTCGTGAGCGAAGAACTGGAGAAGGCGCAACAGGGAAACATTCTCAGCCGCAGCACCCTCAGCCTCTTCTACGCGACGGATTTTGCCGACCAGCTCGAAAATATCATTCTCCCGGCCCTGAAGTCCGGCTTCATCGTCCTGGCCGATCGTTACATCTATACCCTCATGGCCCGCGACATGGTGCGAGGCATGGATGAAGCGTGGCTGAAGAACCTTTACGGCATTGCCCTGGAACCCGACGCCGTGTTTTATCTGAACGTCCCGCCCGAGGAACTTGTGCAGCGAAGTTTTGCCAAGAACACCGCTTTGGATTATTGGGAAAGCGGGATGGATCTTGGCATGTCACGCGACATGTTCGACAGTTTCATGAAGTACCAGAAGACGATGCAGAAAACTTTCCGGCACCTCCAGGCCTCGTATGCCTTTACAATCGTTGACGGCACCCGCCAGGCAGAAATCATCAACGCCGAATTGCGCAAGAAGATCAGCGCTGTCCTCGCGGGAAGATAGGTTTCCCTATGGCCGAAGCAAACAGCAAAGCCGAATTCGTCATCGGAGTTGATCTTGGCGGCACGAAGATTCTCTCGGGAATTTTCAACGGCTCGCTGGAATGTATCGGCACGACCAAAGTGAGCACCAAACCCCAGCGGGGTGTCGATGCTGTCATTGAACGCATCGAACGTTGCGTGCGCGACGCGGTGGATGAAGCGGACCTCTCACTGAAACAAATCGCCGCTGTTGGCGTGGGCGCGCCAGGCGCGGTGGACTTTGGCGCGGGCAGCGTCATCTTCGCTCCCAACATGGAGGGCTGGAAGGATGTGCCGCTCAAAAAGGAACTCGAAAAGCACCTCGGCTTGCCTGTGTTCATTGAAAATGACTGCAATATCGCCGTGCTTGGCGTTTACGTGTCCGAACTCAAATCCAAGCCGCGCAGCGTCGTCGGGATCTTCGTTGGCACCGGCATCGGCGGTGGATTGATTCTCAATGGCGAACTTTTCGGCGGCTACAATCACACCGCGGGTGAAATTGGACACATGGTGGTGGACGTGAATGGTCCGAAATGCGGTTGCGGCAACAAAGGCTGCTTCGAGGCGCTCGCCAGCCGAACTGCTATTTTCCAGCAGATCAAAGCCGGCATCAAAGACGGGGAGAAAACGCTCCTAACGGAAATGCTCGGCGACGATCTCGGCGACCTCCGCAGTGGCGACCTCCGCAAGGCCATCCGCCGCGGGGACAAGTTTGTGGATGGGATCATCGCGCGCGCGGCGGAATACATAGGGATTGCCACCGCCAATCTGGTGAACATTCTGAACCCCGAAGTCGTCGTGCTGGGCGGCGGAGTCATCGAAGCGCTGGCCGAGGAGATGATGAGTGTGATTGTGGAAACCGCCCGCGACTATGCCATGCCCGGCACAATGAAAGGCGTAGAGATCGTCGCGTCCAAACTTGGCGACAACGCAGGCATTACCGGCGGCGCCGTCCTGGCCCGTCGCGAAACCAGGTAAGTCCCAGCCCACCCTCCCGGCATCCCGGTCACGCCATCAATGCCATCTGCCGGGGTGTGAGCAGCTATTCCAATGTCGCGCATTGGCGGTGTTCGAGCGACTCAGCGCGCAATTTACACAAGCCTCCCTTCTTCATCACGACCGCAAAACCCGTCTCGCCGGAAACGAGCATAGAGATCAGGCTGCTGAGATGGGGCTCATGACCCACGAGCAAAACGTTCTCCGGTTGCGATTTGAATTGATTGAGAAGCTCAATCAATTTCTTCGAACTGCCTTCGGGCGTCAGGCTGTCGGAAAATTCAAGCCGCTTGTGAGCGTTGAGGGCCACGGCCACGATTTCCGCCGTCTGCCTTGCGCGCAGATACGAGCTGGAAAGAATCAGGTCAAAGGAAAGCTCGAGGGACCTCATTGCTTTGGCAACCTGCCAAAGCCTGCGCTCCCCTTCAGGCGTAAGCGGACGCGCGGAATCTTTTGCAAAGCCGGGCGTCCCCCGTTCGACGGTCAAGCCATGGCGCAAAACATAGAGATTCATGGCCTTCTTCCTTTTCGTTCGAGAATTGAAGCGGCACTGAAAACCAGCCCGGCAGTTTTCATCACAAAATTACCTTTTGCGCCTCGGGGCCGCGAACGGCGACCGCGCAAGCTTGACTTGCGGGTAATTCACCTTGCCGCCAGCCGCCTTGCGAGGCATCGCATCTTCCGACGACGCCAGTGCGATAAACTCGCACTGGCTGCGCCGAGTTTTTTCTCCCCGCTTGGCTGTCACGCGGCGATACGACCCGTCTGCCTGCAGGAACCGCGCTTTGGCGTTGTCCGCCAGCGACACCCCCAGAATCTCGCGCATGAGTCGCTCCCGCAGCACGCCGTCCTCGATGGGAAAGGCCAGTTCGATACGCCGGAAGAAATTGCGGGGCATCCAATCCGCGCTGCTTACGAACACCTGCGGCTGGCAGGCGTTCTCGAAGTAATAGATCCGGCTGTGCTCCAGAAACCGGTCCACGATGCTCCGCACTGTGATATTCTCGCTGATGCCGGTCAGCCCCGGACGCAAACAGCAAATGCCGCGCACAATCAAATCAATCCGGACGCCAGCCGCCGATGCGCGGTACAAGGCTTCGATCATTTGCCGGTCAGCCAGCGAATTGATTTTAGCGAGAATCCGGGCAGGCAGGCCGCGCCGAGCGTTATCCATCTCGCGCTCGATGAGCTGGAGCAGGCGTCCATGCAGCTCGAATGGGGCTACCAGCAGCTTTCCGGGGCTTTGAAACTGGCAGATGCCGGTTAACAGGTTGAAGAGATTGGTGACATCCTCGCCGAACTCAGGCCGGCAGGTCAGCAGCCCAACGTCCGTGTAAAACCGCGCAGTGGTTGGATTGTAGTTGCCGGTGGCCAGATGGACGTAACGCCGGATATTATGACCCTCGCGCCGGACAACCAGGCAGCTTTTTGCGTGAATCTTATAACCCACGAGCCCGTAGACAACATGCACCCCGGCCTCTTCAAGTTGCCGCGCCCACTGGATGTTGTTGGCTTCGTCAAACCGGGCTCGCAATTCCACCACGGCGGTGACTTGTTTGCCATTTCTTACCGCATTCTCCAGCGCGCCGACAATGTGCGGATCTCCGCCGGTGCGGTAGAGCGTCTGCTTGATCGCCAGCACGTCAGGATCTGATGCAGCCTGTTCAAGGAAGCTCACCATGCTGCTGAAATTTTCGTAGGGGTGATGCAGCAGGATGTCCCGCTCGCGGATGGCCGCGAACAAATCGGTCCGGTCCTGCAACGGCATCGCCGCCGACGCCATGAACGGCGGGTCGCGCAGTTCAGGCGAGTGGTCGCCCTCGTAGAGCGCCATCAATCGGATCGGATCCAGCGGTCCGTCGATCAGGTAAAGATCCTCCTCCGTCAGGCGCAGCGTTTTGAGCAATGCCTCCCGAATGAACGCCGGGCACTCATTGCCAAGCTCCAGCCGCACAGCATCCCCTTTGCGGCGGTTGTGCAGTTCATTTTCCACCGCCTTCAACAGGTTGGCGGTTTCTTCTTCGTCGATATATAATTCGCTGTTGCGCGTGACGCGGAAAGACCAGTAACCAAGAATTTTCGTGCCCGGGAACAAATCGGCCAGAAAGTGTCCTATTAATTCACTTAGATCGACATAGTCCCGGCGAGCGTCAGCGCGCGGCAGTTTGACCAGGCGCAGGGGGATGCGCGGGATCTGGACCACCGCCATGTGCTTGAGAATTTCCCCATTCGACTGCATTTCCAGCCGGACGATGAGATTCAACGTCTTGTTGAGCAATTGCGGGAACGGATGCGCCGGGTCAATCGCCAGCGGCGTCAGCACCGGGCGAATTTGGGTCCTGTAATATCCCTCCAGCCAGCCGAAGTCTTCCGGTTCCAATTCAGCCATCGTGAGGATGCGAATGCCATTGTGCGCCAGTGCCGGCAGCAGGCCATCACGCCAGCAAGCGTACTGTTCATTCACCATGCGGCGCACTCGGCTCGTGACGGCCTGGAACGTTTCCGTCGCGGTCAGCCCGTCCATGCTCCGCTCCACCACATCACTTTCGATTTGTTGCTTTATGCCGGCGACGCGCACTTCGAAAAACTCGTCGAGGTTGGAACTGACAATACAGAAGAACTTGAGCCGTTCGAGCAAGGGGTTCCGCGGGTCGAGGGCTTCCTCGAGCACCCGGTGGTTAAACTCCAGCCAGCTCAGCTCGCGATTGATGAAATGAGCAGGGCCGAAGGGAATTGTTTTTGGTTTGGATTGCACGACCGCCGCCAAGGTAGCCGTTCTGCGAGGTTTTGGAAAGCGACAAAGGAATGCTTCGATAGCAGAGCGCAATCTTAAGGCTGCAGAAATCGCGAAATTGCGGCGAGCTGCTAACGATCGATTTTTCTTGGGCAGCATTGGGGCCTGAGTCTAGCCTTTTGTCCATGCAATCCATTCGCCGCGCCGTTATCGATGTCGGCACCAACTCGATAAAACTGTTGGTAGCCGATATCGCCGGCCATGATATCCGGCCCGTGACCGAGGCGAGCCGGCAAACCCGGCTCGGGCATGGCTTTTACCAAACGCACCGATTGCAGCCCGGGCCCATCGCAAACACCGCCAAAGCGGTTGCTGGTTTCGCGGATAAGGCCCGGGAATGCCAGGCGGCTACGATTCGCGTCATCGCCACCAGCGCGGCGCGCGACGCCGTCAATCCACACGATCTGACTTCCGCCATCGAGCAGGCGGCAGGTTTGAATGTCGAAATCATCTCCGGCGACCGGGAAGCTGAATTGGCATTTCAGGGCGTAACGACCGATCCGCTCCTGGCGCAAACACCCCTGCTGCTCGTGGATATCGGCGGCGGCAGCACAGAATTCATTCTTGGTGCTGGTGAACATAAGCATTTCCGGGAGAGTTTCGCGCTCGGCACCGTCCGGCTGATGGAGAAAATCCCGCACAGCAACCCTCCCGAACCCGGGGAATTGGCCGCTTGCCGTCAGTGGTTGAAAGACTTCCTCGAACAAACCGTCCGGCCCAGGCTAGAACCCGCGTTACATCGGGAAGCCGCCACCCTCTCAACCAACAACTCTCCGACCCCTCCTTCAGCCCACACCCCTCAACCCGCAACCATCTCCTCGCTTATCCAATTGGTCGGCGTCGGCGGCACCGCCAGTATTCTCGCCGGCATGGAAGCGAAACTCGAACAATTCGACCGCGAGCGCATGGAAGCGACCCGGCTCCCCTTCGGGCGGCTGCGCTGGCACGTCGACCGGCTTTGGGGGTTATCCCTCAAGGAGAGAGAGGAGATCGTCGGACTGCCCACGAATCGCGCCGATGTCATCCTCACCGGCACAGTGATTTACGAAGCGGTAATGGAACAATTAGGCTTTGCCGAACTGCGTATCAGCACCCGCGGCCTACGTTTTGCGGCTGTGATGGACGAACCTAAAAAGAGCTGAGCCGAATCCGCAGGTCCAACCCGCAAATCGTCAGCTTTTCCGGCTCGAGAAGAATTTCCCAGAATCCCCCTTTCCGGTTCCCGAAAGTGCCGTCTTTCAAACAAGGTGCGGACTTGGCGCGGGCCAAAATCGACTTGCCAGGCAACAAGGATTTGTTACCAATGTCCTGTCCCGAAAAACAATTAAATAAACCAATATGCTGAAACCCGTTATCAAAATTGGAGCGCTAAGCCTGCTCGGAATAGCTATCGCCGCCCTGCCCGTCCAAAGTCTGGCGCAAACCACAAACAAGCTCGCCGCCGAGAAAAAAGAGCCAGCCGCAAAGAAACCTTCCGCTGGCCCATTCCATGGAAAACTGGCGGCAGTGGACAAAACCGCAAAGACAATCACGGTGGGCAAACGCACTTTTCAGATCACTTCGGAAACAAAGATCATCAAAGGCGGTAAGCCAGCCAAGCTTGAAGATGGCGTAGTTGACGAGACAGTTAGCGGTTATGTCAAGCCGACCGACGACGGGAAGCTGGTAGCGACGAAAGTGACGTTCGGCCCGAAAGTGGAGAACAAAGACGGGGAGAAGAAAAAGGCCAGTACGGGAAACTAAATTGGAGCAGCGATCAGGATGTCAAGGCAGGCCGGACCGGCCTGCCTTTTTCATGTACGGGACTACCTCCGCCACCAACTCGTTTTGCTCTTTACCCCCTTGGCGGGATCAACCTGTGTCGTCTGCTGGATAAGCAACTGGCTGCGAGCCAGCCAAAGTGCGGCACTGAACTCATCGTAACTCAAATACCGCTCGGGGGGATTCTTGGCCAGCACCCGCACCAATGCGTCGCTGGTTGGGGTCGTAATTTCGGGAATCACCAGGTTGGGCGGCGTTAATGGCGTATGCACGTGCGCCGCCACCAATTCCTCGATCGTCGGCGCCTCGAACGGCACGTGCCCAGTCAGCGCGTGATACAGAGTGCACCCCAGACTGTACATGTCCGAGAGAAAGGTTTCACGTTCCCGCTTGATTTTCTCGGGCGCAACATAATAAGGCGTTCCCTCGGTCACCGAGGCGGATTCCGGTTCCGCCTCTGCGCTGCGCGCCAAACCAAAATCGATCAGTTTGGGTTCATTGTCGGCGTCGAAGAGGATGTTGCCCGGTTTGATGTCGCGGTGAAGCAAGTTATGTTTGAGCGCCATATCCAGCGCCGAGGCGATCTTGTAGCCGATATCCAACACCTCGAGCTCTGAAAGACGCTGTTGCTTCTCAATGCGGGTATCGAGGCTCCCACGGTCCGCAAGCTCCATGACCAGGTACCGCTGACCCTCAAACTCATCGAAGGAATAAATGTGAATGATGTTGGTGTGGTTGAGTGAGGCGCAGGCGCGAGCCTCGCGATAAAAGCCATCGAGCGCAACCGGATCATCCTCCAGTTCCTTACGCATCAGTTTCACCGCAACCATCCGCTCCAGCACGGTGTCGAAAGCACGATAAACTTTCCCATGCCCGCCGGACGCAATTTTGCTGCGCAGCTCGAACTGGCGCAATTGCATGGGCATCATGATCCCGTGTCCGCACTTGCTGCAAGATACCGACGTCAAAGGCGGAAGATCCCCGGGGATGAATACCTTAGACTCGCACCCGCTGCACGTCACCATTTTCAGCGGCTTATCGCTTACACTCATCTCTCTTCTATAGTAGCACCAGCAAGTTTTATAACAAGTTCCGAAGGGGTATTTAGCTCAAACCCGTCCCCGGAAATCCTGAGGCGCTTGTAACACCTCCCGGACGGCTCGTCAAAGAGGAAACCCGCAAAAGTTTTTGACACAACTCCGCCAATAGTGTTTATTAGGGCGGTTAGAAGATGACAACAATGATTAAAATGAGCCTGTGCGACCAGCGAGTCACCACTGGACAGATGTCCAAGTGCCATCGCTATGCCGGCATCGCGGGAGGGAACCTCTAACCAGAGCTGTAGATTTCCACAAAACCCGCGATTGCCAGTCAATCGCGGGTTTTTTTGTTGAAAACTGCCGTCCGCGCGGGCGGCTAACATGAAAGGCAAATGATGAACGCAATCAAAAAACGGGTGCCGACAAGTTTCGCGCCCAATACACGCTTCGAAGTGAAGCCCACTTCGCCTAATCCGTTCCGGGCGAAGCAGGAAACTGAATTGGAACGGCTTAAGGACAAGCTGCTCAGCGAGCGGCAGAAGGAGTTCCTCGAGTTGGAACTTGCTGACAATCTGCGGCGGGCCGCAAACGAGGCGGCCGCCCTGGCATGGGTAACAGCGTATCCGTTGCTTGTTTTCCCAGCCCTGTTCGAAGAGAGAGCCCAAGCCGCCTCAGTTCAGGCTAAACGGCAGGAGCAGATCCGACAACGCAGCCGTGAGCTGTTGGCGGCATGAAGCCAGCAATTTTTGAGACAGGGACAGGGCCACGAGGAGCCGTTTCCACAGGCGAATTACATATTGGTTCGCTCGCGCAAACGGCTCCTCGCTCGCGGCTGTGACTTCCAATCGAGCGGCTCTCCGGAGAAGGGACTGGCGGCGCGCCTGGAGGGACAAAATCAAGCGCGAGAGAACATGGGCCAAAATGAAAGGATGTGCGCTGCGGCCCCCGCTTTCCGCGAAGTTTTGCTTTGCACGGACTGTGGCGGAAAGCTAAGTTGTGCCTGCCTTGTCCGGTGGTGTAATGGTAGCACAAGAGTCTTTGGAGCTCTTTGTCATGGTTCGAATCCATGCCGGACAGCCAGTTTTGCTAAGCAAAACGAGCATTCCGGCTTTACTGACGAACAGCCCTGACACAAGAACCAGCTGCAAGGCTCATACCACTCCTTAAAAACAACCCTATTGTTACGATTTAGCACAGCATTGGTATTGCTTGATTTTTCTGGAAAAGCCCGACTCGGCCAATAAAATGGACGATATGGCAGCGACACGACATTGTTGGAAATGCGGCGTCGAATACAAATTAACCGGTTCGCCCGGCCGCTCGGAAACCTGTCACCGCTGCAGCTCGGATCTGAAGGTCTGCCTGAACTGCATCAGCTTCGATGCACGCGTGGCGCAACAGTGTCGCGATCGTCGCGCCGACCCTGTGGCCGAGAAGCACCTGGCCAACTACTGCGAGTATTTTGAATTCCTCCGGCGTGAGTTTATCCCGCCCGTCGAAGACGTTTCCCGCGAAGCCAAAGCCCGCGAAACCTTGAAGCAGCTTCTGGGAAACTAGGCTAGATTGAGGCGGGAAAAGACCGCGTCAGTAACCAAGGCTCAATTTATAACGCAGGAGGCTCTGGCAAGGCACATGGTCTTTTCTTTCTCGATTATGCTTCACTCCCTGACAACGGAGCTCTCCCATGACTATCTTGCGTCTCCCGGCGATGGCCCGGGACAGTTCGCCGCTCAAATCAAAATCCCCCCCAACGCATTCCCCACTGACACAGTTAAACCAAAAAAGCGATTTCGCGTTCTCGAGATTTGCCTTGTACTTGATGCCGCCGTTCCGCGTGACGCCTTCGGAGTCAAAGTACTCCAGGTCCACTTTCAGGGATTTCAATTTCGGATACTTGCTCGCAAGGCTGGCGGAATCCTGGATGCGCCCGCTCTGAAGCAGGCGGTATTCGATACGCGGGTTGGGCTTTCGGGTGTGCGCCATAAAGTTAAATCAAATTGATCCAGCCGCTTTCCCGCGGCCTGATGTCCGTCACTGACCCAGCCGGTGAGCCTGTCCAGCATTCGAGTGCAACCCAAAGCATGCGACATTCCCACCGCCGTCGAACTTCCATCGAGGCGCCAGCCCGGTTTGCCGAACCGGCGCCATGCTCAGGAGGCTTAATACGTGCGACTGCCGCCACGCTGCGCGCCACGACCTCCGCCAAACGAGCCAGCCCGCTCCTCGCGCGGACGCGCTTCGTTCACAGTCAGGGTGCGTTCTCCCACGGCTGTGCCATTCAGCGCGAGGATCGCCGCCTGGGCCCCTTCCGGCGTGGACATAGTGACAAAGGCGAAACCTCGCGGCCGCCCGCTCTCGCGATCAATTGGCAGGTGGACCTCGGTGATGGGCCCGTGCTGAGAAAACAGATTCTGCAGATCGCCTTCACTGGTGGTGTAGGCCAGATTGCCCACGTATAATTTGGTATTCATGATGATTTTCTTTTAGACGAACTGCTTCTTTTTCGGACCGTTCCCGACCATCGGGTTTCAAATCATCAATGAAGACCTTCAAATGAAGATTTACCAAGTCTTGAAAACTTAGACAGGATATCTAATTAGTGAACAGGATGCCACGAATCGCGCCGAACGCAAGATTTATATTCCTGCCTCTCCTTTTCAGCTCAGCCAATAGCTATTTCGTGCTTTGTCTCCTGCCGGGGGCAAAGACAAAAAAGGCGTGGGACTCCGAAAAGCCCACGCGCGCTCTTATATCGTTCGCTTAATAGCGCCGGCTGAACTCACGTCGCCCCTCGCCGCGATTCCCGCCGGAATTGCGGTCTTCCCGCGGACGGGCTTCATTGACAGTCAGGTTGCGGTCGCCCAGCTTGGCGCCATTCAAGGCGGCAATGGCTTTCTGCGCCTCTTCAGGCGAGCTCATGGTGACAAAGCCAAACCCGCGCGGCCGGCCGGTGGCGCGGTCCATCATCAGGTTGGCCTCCGTCACGGTGCCATGCGCCGCAAAGGCGTCTTGCAGGTCGTTTTCGGTTGTGTCGAAGGAAATGTTCCCGACGAATAATTTTGTGTTCATATGATGTTTAAATGTCCTTAGTACTGCCCTGTTTTCTCCAAACTGTTCCCGATCTTCGGGTTTCAAATCATCACTGAACGAAGTTCACCTGAGGATTTACCATGTGCTGGAAGCGACAAGCTATCTATCAGACGCCTTTAAAATGCCCGACCGCCGCCGAATAGCAAGCAATTTCCCGAAGAACTTCCCGCAACACCCGAACCTGCACACAGCCGCTGGCCGCACCCGAGCATTATCCGAGCCGGGACATTATCCTTGCCCGCTGCGGGAATTATGCGAAACTAAGGTTGTATCAGCGACCGATTACATATCATTGTCCCGTCCGTAATTCTTCTGCATGAATAACCTTCAACCCGCGAGGGTTCTCTGAGCCGCCCTTTTCCTTCTCGTTCATTTCATTCCCGCGAACCTTTGCATCGCCGAAACGGGAAGATCCGCGCCCGCGAAGTTCGGGTTATTGACGAGGCCAAACAACAACTGGGCGTCATGTCCCTTAATGAGGCCCTACGCCTGGCCCAGGGCAAAGGCCTGGATCTGGTCGAAATTGCCGCCACCGCCACGCCGCCGGTCTGCCGGATCGTGAATTACGGCAAATTCCTCTACGAAGAAACCAAGCGCAGCAAAGACTCCCACGCTCATCAGTCCGCCAGCCGGATGAAAGAGATTCAGATCTCCCCCGCCATCGACCCGCACGACTTGTCGGTTAAGCGGGACCAGGCCATACGATTTCTCTGCGACGACCTCAAGGTCCGCGTCAAATTGCGTTTCAAAGGGCGCCAGAAGGCCCACAAGGAGATCGGCTTCGAAGTCGTAAACCAATTCGTCAAAGGTGTCACTCTTTACGGCCAGGCGGATTCGCTCCCCAAAATGTTGGGCGACCGCGACCTCAACGTCGTCCTCAGCCCGTTGCCGCGGGATAAGCGCGCCCGCAACCCGCGCCAGACAGTGACTCCCGAGCCACCCATCGCCCCTGCTGTGATTCCGACGCAGACCGATTCAGCCTAGTCCGCGCAAAAAATGTCCGGATCAGGCTTTCCATCGGCCGGCCGGGATGCTAAACTTTGAGTACGCGTTGGTTTCCGACGGGCTCCTGACCCCGATGCGCCATGAGGCGCCGTGCGAGTGGCTCCAGATTTTCCTGTCGCGTCTTTCCCTTTCGTAGAATGGGAACGCCAGTTGTTCGATTTGTTTATGTCGCAGCCACTTATTATTCAGGGCGGAATGGGGTTTGCCGTCTCCGGCTGGCCCCTCGCTCGCGCTGTTTCGCTCTCAGGCCAGCTCGGGGTTGTCTCCGGAACCGCGCTTGATGTCGTCCTGGCCCGACGCCTTCAACTCGGCGACCCCGGCGCCGATCTCCGCCGCGCCTTGACTCGGTTCCCCTTCCCCCCTATGGCTGCCCGCGTTCTCGCGGACTACTTTGTCCCTGGTGGCAAGGCCCCCGCCACACCATTCAAACCCACTCCCATGCCCAGGCTTAACTCCCGCCTGGCGCTGATCGAATTGACCGTTGTCGCCAACTTCGTCGAAGTTTTTCTGGCCAAAGAGGGCCATGCCGGCATGGTCGGCATCAATTATCTCGAAAAAATCCAGCTCCCCACGCTGCCAGCCCTCTTCGGCGCCATGCTCGCTGGCGTGGATTACATTCTCATGGGCGCCGGCATCCCGCGCGCTATTCCCGGTGCGATCGACCTTCTGGCACAAGGTCAACCCGCCTCCCTGCGCATTGATGTAGAAGGAGCTCTCCCCGGCGAAGAGCACGCTTTGACTTTTGACCCACGGAGCTTTTGCGGCGAAGCCCCCCCGCAGCTTAAGCGGCCTATGTTTCTGGGTATTATTGCCTCTGCCACACTGGCCATGACACTTGCCAGGAAGGCCAGCGGTCATGTGGACGGCTTTGTCGTCGAAGGTCCCACCGCCGGCGGACATAACGCGCCGCCGCGCGGCCACCTTCAACTTACGACTGCAGGTGAGCCTCTTTACGGCTCGCGCGATGTGCCCGAGTTGAAAAAAATTCGCGCTCTAGGCCTGCCTTTCTGGCTGGCTGGCGGTTACAGCCGGCCCGGCAAACTTGCCGAAGCTCTCCATTTGGGTGCTGCGGGGATTCAGGTCGGCACACCGTTTGCCTTCTGCGAGGAATCCGGCATTCACCCGGACCTGAAAAAGCGGGCCATTTTGGCAAGCCGCCTCGGCAAGGCCAGCGTATTCACCGACCCGCTGGCCTCTCCTGCCGGGTTCCCCTTCAAAGTCGCCCAAATAGACCAAACCCTCTCGGACCCGGTTCTCTACCGGGACCGTCCCCGCCTTTGCGACCTCGGCTACCTGCGTCACCTCTACCGCAAGCCTGATGGCGACGTGGGCTACCGTTGTCCTGCCGAACCGCTCGACAATTATCTTCGCAAAGGCGGCGCTGCCGAACAAACCATTGGCCGGAAGTGCATTTGCAACGGCCTAGCCGCCACCGTCGGGCTCGCTCAGGTGCGCTCTAAATCTTCGGTCGAGTTGCCCATTGTCACCGCCGGCGACGACATCTCTCTTCTCGCCCAATTCATTCCGCCCGGACGCGACTCTTACTCCGCCGCGGACGTCATTCGGCAACTGTTGCCAACGACAACCCCCGCCTGAAGATTCGCAGTATCACGAAGGCGCCGGGTTTCAGTTTCGCATCGAGAACACGTTGAGCTGTCCCTCCAAAGCCACGGAGGCATGTCCGGAGTCCACTGCCACCAGCACCACGTTGCTGATTTCGTCCCCGAAGCAAAGCATTCGCCCGTTAATCACCACCGACAGGAATGGGGCGGGCTTGTGCCGACGCCAAGGTGGCCAGATACAGGAAAAAGAGTTGCCTGCGGAGAGGGACGGCCAGCCGCTGTGGGAACGTGATGGTGCAATTTCGAACCGGAAACGGCATTCCTCCAGAAACGAGCGCACGGCAGTCAGCGGACTGTTTCAATAAAAAACCCCTTCCGATTTGCTCGGAAGGGGTGTCATTCGTTCTAAATCAGATTAGAACTTATAGATGAAGTTTGCCGCCAGCATCCAGGCGTTACCCCGATTGGGTGACCCATTGCCACCGTAGGTATTCACGTCATTCAAAGAGTGATCCCATCGCAGTTCCACCCGGCTCAACACGTTCTTCCACAGGTCGTACTGCACATCGAGCGTCGAAGCCAGCACTTTGGTTGAATCCTCCTCGAAGTACATCTGACGTCCTTGGTCGCTCAGGTACTCCAACCGGCCATGGAAACTGAGTTTCTCCGTGGCTTGGTATGAAGCGTAACCGGCAACCGCCCAAGTGTCGCCGCCGCGGTTGTACCAGGGATTATGAACGTCGAGTTGGTCAAATGCGGCGCCCAAGCGCAGCCCTTTAACAGGCGTTGCCAGTGTCGCGCCAACATACCAACTGGTCTGGTTTCCGCCCTCAGACGAGCTGAAGCCATTTACAATGCCCGCATACAGAGATGATCCGGCCAGGAACCCCATGCTGTCAGGAGCGGTGAGTGCGATTGAACCCATGTAGGTCTTGTACGACTCGGCTTTGGCACGCCAGTTCGACTGCTCTGGCGCGAACGCGCGATCGTTGATCTGCGGTCCGACCGTATTCGCCACACCAGCAGACGCGCTAACCACGTCACAGAAGCGATAGCTTGCCAGCACGCCCGTCATGGTTTGCGGCTCAATCGAATGGCCGTATGAGCGGGTATAGTTCGGATTACTGCCCGATTCAACAGATTCATAACCGATGATGCTGTCGAACGTGCCGATTTTGAGATCCAAACCATTCCCAACAGGAACCCGCAAAGCCACATAGGCTTGACGAATGGCAAAGTCGCTCTGGTTCGCCGAAGAATTCCGACTGTTACTGCCCAGCGTCGTCCCCAATGTGTTCGCATCAGGCCCGAACCACAGGTCCACACGGTAACCGGCAGCCCATTGTGATTCATCCAAAGGCTTATCCAGTCTCAGTTGGATCACGTCCAGGTTGAATCCGTCGGCCTTTGTTGGGCCGCCGAATTTGTAGGGCGGGTTGTTTCCATTGCCCGAGCCAAAGTTCCACTGCGCTGATGTATCCACGTAACCGCTCAGGGTTGTGGACGAAAGCGCGGTCATCACTGATCCGGCTTTTTCTTCGGCTTTGGCAACGGATGCCAGGCTGACCACCCCGACGGCGGCCAACGCTACTGTCCATTTATTAAGCTTCATTTCGTTCCTCCGATTTGTTTACGGATTATGTTTTTTGTTAACTACGCATCTGATAGAGGGTAAAACCGGTTTACCCTCGCACCAAAACCGGTGCATTTGCGATATAAATACCCAAGCCCCACCCATTTGGCAACAACTTTTTTTAGTTAATAAATAGCCTGCCCAGAATGGGTTCTGAACATTGGCAGCCGGGCGGGAGGCCTGTTTCCCGTTGCCGGAGCCGTTTTGGCACGCTTGAAAAGATATCGGCGATTACCTTGCGTTCCTTGTTTTTGACCATCCAGTGCACGCAATCGACTCTGCCCGTACATGTTCCTTCTCAAAAAAAATTCCTTCTCAAATCTATACAACCAGTGTACTAGGTTAAGGCAGTTAAGGCAGTGTTGCACCTAGTTCCTGACCTGTTCCCAATGGGTATCAGGCAAAAGCTTGTTTATTTGAAACCGATGGAACTAATTGCCACGCTGGAACAAAGGCTGCTTTACTAACGAACTCGAATGTTTCATATACCCTACATCGTGGGCAGTAGACTCTGGTCCGGCAAGGCCGCAAGCCTGCCGCTCTCAACCTAACGCTCATTATTTATGGCATCCTTCATCTATACTGCGCGTGATACCGGGTCCGGCCGCGAAATCCGCAGTTCCGTCGAAGCGGCGACTGAGCAGACCGCCATTGCGGCCCTCTTGAACCGCAATTTGCTCGTCCTCTCCATCCAGGAAAAGGTCGGCAAGCAGGGTAAAACCAGCGGTGGCCGCGTGGGGCTGGCGGACCTTGTCATGTTTACACGCCAATTAGCGACGATGATCGACGCGGGCCTGGCCATGGTCCAGTCGCTCCAGGCGCTCGCCGACCAAACCAACAACAAGGTCATGCGCGACGTCATCAAAGACATCTGCGCCCGGGTGGAAAGCGGTGACAGTTTTTCCGAGGCGCTCCAGAAGCACCCGAAGGTGTTCAACCGACTTTATGTTTGCATGGTCGGGGCAGGTGAAAAAGGCGGTCTGCTTGCCGAAATTCTCGCGCGCCTGGCCACCTACCTGGAAAACACCGCCCGGCTGCGCAGGAAAGTCAAATCCGCCATGATGTATCCCATTGTGGTCACGTGCGTGGCTATCGGCATCACCATCTTTCTGTTGATCAAAGTGGTGCCGGTTTTCGGAGAAATCTTCTCGAGCTTCGGCGCCGCCCTGCCCGCGCCAACCCAGTTTCTCATTAATGTCAGCAACATTGTTAAGAAGTACATCATCCTGATTCTGCTGGCTGGCGGCGGTGGAGTGTATGGCTGGCTCTACTTCATCAAGACTCCGGTCGGCCGGTATTTCTGGGATGCGCGCCGCATCAAAATTCCCATTTTTGGCCACATCGCCCACAAAATTTGCCTCGCCCGATTCACGCGGACCTTCGCGTCTTTGGTCCGCAGCGGCGTGCCCATTCTCGAGGTGCTGCATATCGTTTCCCAGACCGTGGGCAATGTCGTGATGGAAAAGGCCATAAAAGCCGGCGCGCTGGATATTGAACGCGGGGAGAGTATTTCCAATTCCTTGAGCAAGCACCCCGTCTTTCCGATCATGATTATCCGAATGATTACCGCCGGCGAGCAAACCGGAAAAATTGACAATATGCTCGAACGCATCTCGGATTTCCTCGACGAGGAAATTGAGACCGTCTTATCGGGATTGACGGCTTTGATCGAGCCCATCCTTATAGTTTTCCTGGGAGTAGTCGTGGGCGGCATAGTGATCTGCATGTTCCTGCCCATCTTCAAAATGCCAGAAATCGTCAGCGGAAGACGTTAGCGCCAAAACGCTCAAGAGTCCTTTCCGAAACAGAGCCGGGATTGCCGAATCCCGGCTCTTGCTCTTTACGCCCTCTTGTAGTTTGCGCCTCTATCGTTGCCACAGGGGTCGCTTACCCAGATAGGTTACCCCGTCAGGCGGCGCACGTGGCGCGCCCAACTGCTCCAGGCGTCGCGGCGATAATGTCCAAGCGGGGGTGGAGCATCGCGGCACGTGGCTGAATCAGCCTGAGGCGGAGGAGGGGTATCGTTTGCAGGAGGGATATCGCCAGAGGGTCCCGCAGGCACAGCTTGGATTGGTCCGAAGCCGGGAGCGGGGCTTGAATCCCGGGCCGCAGGCGCGGGCGGCAAACCGGGGCGAGGCGGGGCCGAATCGCACCGGTGGCGTTAAGCACGGGGTTCAACTGATTGCGCAAAAAGCGGCCAACGTCTTTCTGCGAGTTGGCTTCGCCGCCGAGGTAGGCCAGGACCGGGTCAATCCAGAGCAGGTCGGGCTGATATTCCTTGAGGAGGGGAATGACGCGATCTTTGAAGAACTCGTCGCTCATGAGCGAGTCCTCACGACAGACGATGATGTTGGCGAAAGCCGCACGGGCTTCCTCTTCCTTGAGGCCAAGCCCCGACCTGACACCGTCGCGCATTTCGGCCAGATCGCCGTCGTCGTTCTCAGCCTGAATGAGCAGTGACTTGAGCGGCCTGGCCGGGGCGATGCCGAAGGCTTCGCGGCCCAACGCCCAGAGCAGCATGAACTGCATGGAGAGTGAACTCTTGCCGATGCCGGTCGGGCCAACCAGCAGCAGACCGCCACCGCGGCAAAGGTAGCGGTGACGCAGAAGTTCGTTGGGGTCGCCCTGAGACGGTCGAACCAACTCACCGAGTGGTCGGGCGTTGGCCGGCGGCGGCGGAGCGGCGACAGGCGGTTCGCCGGTGTCGATCTTCTTTTCTTTGGCCCAGGCGGCGATCTTTTCAAATTGCTCGTCCTGCGTCGCGTCAGGAGCTGTAACAGTCGTGTTCAATATTGTGCCTCCGTGTTCTGGTTGCGTACCCCGGCCAGCCATACTTCGTGAATCTGCTGGCGCGTGGGCCGGTCTTGAATGGGCGTGGTGTCCGGGTCGGGGTTGAGGTAAAGAAGTTCCTGCAAGTGTCCGTTGGTCCAGGGATTGGGCGGCTCGGAGTCCGGCTCGGTGGGCGTCAAGATGGGATCGCCAACTGCGTCAAACTGAAGCGGTTCATCCACCCAACGCTTGCGCTTGAAAGGCCGGGGAGGCGTGGACGGTCCATCCTGCATTCGGTAACAGCCGGGCAAACGGGTCAGCCGCACGGCAGTAATGGAGGCGGGATCGGCGCCGAGAATGGTCATGAGCGGCTTGAGCTTTCTGGCCTTGGCATCCCAATCGGCTTTGCTCACGGCGTCCACGCGAATGAGCGCGTGAATCGAACGCCCGCCCGAGGTGTAGATGGCCGCAATGCGCAAGGGCAGTTGCACCAGGATGGCCAGCCATTCCGCCGCGTCGGCGTCGTCTGATTCCAAAACGAGGTAGCGCCATGCGGTCACGGATTCCTCGCTGCGTCGCGACAGGGTGCCGCCCTGGCGCGGGTTGGGATGATACTCGCCATCAACGGGGTTGCAGAGGAACCACACACCGTCCTTGTTGCCGTTGACCATGTGGTTGAGGCAGTCGGCGTCGTAAGGCGGCTCGACGCACTCGCACACGTACCGGCCCTGCGACTTGTAAACGTCGAACACGAGGACCTTCTCGCCGGGCCGGTAGAGACACTGCAAAAAACTGGCCGGCGTCTGTGTCTCCGGGCAGCGCGGTGATCGTGCTTTGATAAAGTCCGCATCAATCTGGCCAACATCAGCGGCCACGCGTTTCAAGGTCTCGGGCTCGAACGCGACCTTGCGCGGCTTTGCCATCGGCCGCACCGGGGATTTGCCCAGACTGGCGAGCACTGCCGCCAAGGACCGCTGGGCGGCAGTCGCGGCGTTCCCATCTCCGGCCAGCAGGTGACCGGGCGCGTCCTTCGGCGTAGTTGCCAACGCCGAGTTGATCTTGTGCGCGAGGTCAGCCTCGGACCACGGCGGCTGACAGGTCTGGTTCCATTCCCTGAGCAGCGCCAGCGCCGCGTCGCCGGGAAGCGCAAACCCGTGCACAAGGAGACAGGCAACCCGGAACGTGGCCTTGTGTCCCTGCTGGCCGCTGACCGCCGGCGGGCACTTGCCCAGATAACGCCGCGCCCG
>CAIQQM010000020.1 GCA_903873945.1 uncultured Verrucomicrobiota bacterium | reverse complement strand
CGGTTGCGGAGCGGAACCGTCAACGGTTTATTCTGAAACGGGAGAAACAATCGCAGGCACCGACGTAAGGAGACTCAAGTCTTCCGTTATTCCAAGAAGACGCTCAGGGGAAAGCGCATCGGGAGCGGCATAATCTGGTCTCAACGCCGGTGGTCTCTTCGGTTGTTCGCGTCGAACTATTCAGGTAGCATGGGCATCCTTGCCGGGTGCGTGACAGGAAAGTAGAGGGTAAGGGGGTGGCATGAAAGCCACCACCCTCCCCGTTGTCGCAATGGGGTCGATTCCCCATATTTACCGGCGTGCATCTTTTTCGCTCCGGGCGACCCCGTCAGAACTTGCCCTGATGACACAGGGAATCCGTTGAGCGTTCTTGGGCATGGTTTGGCCCCTACGCATTGCAAAAGCTCTCCAGGCTCAGCAGCCCGAGCCGATCAAAGTACTTCACTCGCATCCGGTAGTTGTCTTGGTAGTTCAAACGCTTGTAGCGCATGCAGCGCAGCCGCATGCGTATCCAAGAGTCGAGTTTATGGAAGATTTCCCGTCCGGTGAACCACTGCGTGGCGAAGTATTGAGCCGTGCCTCGTATGACTCGGTTGAGTCTCACAAAGACTTGACTGTCCAGGTTGTGCTTTCGGCAGGTCAGTTCTCGCACTTTGTCTTTGAATTTCTTCAGTGACTTGGGCCGCATCCGTCGCGACCGCCTGGAGAGCACAAACCCCAGAAAGGAATAACCTTCCCGGTAGCTTGTGAGCCGGGTTTTCTTGGGGCTGAGTGTCAGACCCAAGGGAGCGAGGATTTTCTCGACCAAAGCCAGGGCCTCCCCAGCTTGGGTTTTAGACTGGCAGACAACGACAAAGTCATCGGCGTAGCGCACGAAGCGAGAGCCGTGTTTATCGAGTTGCCAGTCCAGGTGATTGAGAACGATGTTGGCCAGCAGCGGCGAGATGACGCCTCCTTGGGGCGTGCCGAGGGTGGTCGGTTTGAAGACACCGTTTTCCATCACCCCTGAGCGAAGGAATTTTTCGACCAGGCGAAGAATGTTGCCGTCGGCGACCTGGGCGGCCACCGCCTCCATGATCACTGGATGGGGCAGGTTGTCGTAGAACCCCGAGATGTCGGCGTCGAGGACTTCCTCAAGACCTTGCTCGTGGAGTGACAAGACTGCGTCCAGTGCCTGGTGGCAGTTGCGCCCGGCGCGGAAGCCGTAGGACGCGTTGTGAAACAACGGTTCAAAGATGGGGTTCAGGAGGCGACGAACCACTTCCTGAGCCACCCGATCTTTGACCGCGGGGATGCCCAGCGGGCGAAACTCCGTCTCATTCTTAGGAATGAGCTTGCGGCGCAGCGGCAGCGGTTGGAAGGAGCCATCCTTCAACTCGCGCAGGAGCGCTTGGAGATTTTCGTCAAGATTGCCCTCGAACATGCCGATGGAAACCTTGTCGATGCCCGCCGCGCCCCGGTTGCGTTTGACGGCCTTGAAGGCCGCCAGCAAGAGGGACAGGGTAATCCTCCCGGTGAGGGAGTGTGCTTTTATTATTGCAGGTGAATAAACCATACTGATTTCTCTAACGTGAACGGACTGTGGCCGCTTTTGGAGAAGGGTTGTTGGGGGACGTTTCTTAGCGAGCGGACGAGTTTCCTGGAGGAGGTCCAGGCGGGCCATTTTGTGGCTTGAGTCATCCGGCTAACTTTCCTCATGAACCCTGACCATCGCGGTTTCTTTCTGCGGTAGAGCCTTTGAGTCAACCCCGCTGGATGCGGGTCTGACCTACTCTGGCTCTGCTGAGTTCCCTGAGAGCGGCACTGGAGAGAATCCATTGCCGCCTTCCACGCGTTGGCTGAACGTTTCGGATGATCCTTATCGTCCGGGCCTACCGCGCCGCAGAGGCGCAGACGTGGCGGGAGTTCACCGGTGAAGTGAAAATGCCGTTTTCCAGACGTGATTGCATGTAGCACCCATGTCAACCGTACGCAGCACACCGCAGACGCTGCGCCGTGAAGTCGGTGTCTTGGGGCACCGGCAACAGGCTTCATCACAGTGTCGAAGACTCGCCTTCGACATAGGCCGAAATGCAACCCCGCTTGGTGAAACGAGCGGGCCTCTTCGTGGTGATGCGTTGCCGCATCTCCCTGGCTGCGTTCCCGCGCACACTGGCTGCGCAGTTTAGCTCGTTTCTTCCG